>DAIOUO010000478.1:0-2245 GCA_036759485.1 Geminicoccaceae bacterium
GCCACGGGCCGCGCGTGCCCTGCTCGGCGCGGCGGCTCCTGCCGAACCGGCGACGCCGGGCGCCGCGGCGCGTTCGGCCTCGGTCGAGCCGGGCGGTCCACCGGTGGTACCACCCCGGGAGGCGCTCGCCCGGCCCGCCCTTCTCGCGGGCGGCCGTCCGCGGTTGAACGCGCCCGAGTTCGAGCCCGCGCTGGCGGCTGCTGCGCCTTCGCAGACCGGCGTCTTCCCGGCGAGCGGCGTCCCGGGGGCGACCGGCGGCCCCGTCCCGGCTCGCCGACCGGCCGCCGGTTCCCGGCCGTCCCCGGTACCCGCCTCGGGACCTCCGCCCGTGTCCGCCGAGCCGGCCGCCGTGACCGTCGCCGCGGTGCCGGCGGGATCGACCTCGGCGCCGCACGGCCCGGCCGCGCCGGCGGGGCCCGAGCTCCGGTCCGTGGCGGAGCCGGTCCCGCAGGTGACGGCGCCGGTGGCCGTCGCCGAGAGCCCGTCCGCGGTCGAGCCCGCGCAGCCGCCGCAGCCGGCACGAGACGGGTCGCTCGACGTGGCTGCGGCGGGGCGCGAGGGAGGCCTCGTGGCATCGGTCCCGGCGGCACCACCGAGCGCGCTGCGGGCGCTGCCGGCCCTGCCGATCGAGCCCGCCCGTGGCGGCGACTGGGTGGTCGAGCTCGGCCCGGTGGCGAGCGGCGAGGAGGGGCGGACGCGCTGGCAGGAGCTGCGTCGCACCCACGCCGATGCGCTCGCCGGTGTCGCCCGTCTGGCCGGCGAGGGTGCCGGAGGTGGGACCCTGCTCGCCGGTCCCTTCGCCGACCGGGCCGAGGCGGAGCGCGCCTGCGCGCGCCTCGCCTCCGCCACCGGCTGCCGCGTGAGTCGGCTCTGAGACGGTCGGGCGGGCTTGCCCGGGCCGAGAGGCCGTGCCACCGGAGCCCGGCGATCGTACGGGGGAGACCGGGAAGGTGCCGGCGGCGGGACGGACCGCGGACTTCCGCTTTCTGCCAGGCTTCCTCTGGGGGGCGGCGACGGCGGCTCACCAGGTCGAAGGCGACAATCGGGCGAGCGACTGGTGGGCGGCGGAGGAGCGCGGGCTGTTGCCGCACCGCTCGGGGCGGGCCTGCGACCATCTCCGGCGCTACGAGGCCGATTTCGACCTCGCCCGAACCTTCGGCCACAACGCCCATCGCCTCTCGCTCGAATGGAGCCGGCTCGAGCCCGAGCCCGGTCGGCGCGACCCGGCCGCCTTCGACCACTACGCCCGGGTGCTGGACGCCCTGCGCGGTCGCGGCCTCGAGCCCGTCGTCACGCTGCACCATTTCACGGCCCCGCGCTGGTTCGCCGAGCGCGGCGGCTGGCTCGCGGCCGACGCGCTCGACCGCTTCGCCGCCCATGTCGAGGCGGTGGTCGAGCGGCTCGGGGCCGGGATCCGCTGGTGGATCACCGTCAACGAGCCGACCGTGCTCGCCAAGCACGGCTGGGTCAGCGGCGACTGGCCGCCCTTCCGTCGCGGCCGCTGGGATCTGGCGCTGCGCGTCCTGCACCGGCTCTGCGCCGCGCATCGGCTCGCCCGCGAGCGCATCCGGGCGGCCCTGCCGGACGCGCTCGTCTCCTTCGCCCACAGCATCCCCTGGATCGAGCCCTGCGATCCGAGCCGCCCGCTCGACCGGCTCGCCGCCCGGTTGCGCACGGCTTTCCTGGTCGATCTCGCCTTCGACCTCGTCCGCGAGAACGGCCGCCTCCTGCTCGACTATGTCGCGGTCAACTATTACACGCGCAGCGTCGTGCGTTGGCGGCCCTACGGCCGGGCCCTGCTCTTCGGCGCCGACTGCCCGGAGCCGCACCACGGCGAGCGCCGGTTCGACGATCTGGGCCAGGAGCTCTGTCCCGAGGGCCTGCTCGCGGTGCTCCGGCGCTGCGCCCGGCTCGGCCTGCCGATCCTGATCACCGAGAACGGGATCGCCACGACCGACGACGCGCTCCGCCTCGCCCATCTGCGCGGCCATCTCGAGGCTCTGGCCCGCGCGCTCGCCGAGGGGATCGATCTGCGCGGCTATCTGCACTGGTCGCTCTTCGACAATTTCGAATGGGCCAAGGGGACGACCGCCCGGTTCGGCCTCGCCGAGACCGACTTCGCGACGCTCGAGCGGCGGCCGCGCCCGGCGATGCACCTCCTGGCCGAGGTCGCCCGCAGCGGCCGGCTCGGGCCGGTGGTGGCGGGAGGGGGGGCGCCAACATGAAGCCCGTCCGGGTCTCGGAG
>DAIOUO010000479.1:0-2230 GCA_036759485.1 Geminicoccaceae bacterium
TCGACGATCCGCGCCACCCCTACACGCGCGCGCTTCTGGCCGCGGCGCTGCGGGTCGAGGCGGTGGAGGGGGTGGTGCGGGGGTGAGCACGGCGCACCTCACGAGCGCGTTCCCCGACGTCCAGAGGTTCGACCGTAGTCCCGATAGGGCGGTTCGGAATCGTCGGAGCCGGCGCACGAAGTGCGCGAAGGCACACCCGGAGCCGGCTGCCGGCTGGTCCCGACCTCAATGGTTGCGCCGCGGGGCGGGGCCGTGCGTCTCGACCACCCGGAGATGCAGCACCGCGGGCTCGAGGCAGGCCCCGGTCGAGAGCTGCCCCACGAGCGAGCGGTAGATCTCCTGCCAGGGCGTCTGCGAGGGCGGGACGGGCGGTTTTCTCCGCGCGAGCTCCGCACGACGCCTCGCGATTTCTTCCTCGCTCAGGAGCACGTCGAGCCGCCGGGCATGGAGATCGAGCCGCACGCGATCGCCGGTCTCGAGGATCGCGAGATTGCCCCCCACCGCCGCCTCGGGGCTGGCGTTCAGGATCGACGGGCTCTCGGAAGTGCCGGACTGGCGGCCGTCGCCGATCGTCGGCAGGGCCCGGATCCCCTTCTCGATCAGTTTCTTGGGCGGCCGCATGTTGACCACCTCGGGTGCTCCGGGATAGCCGACCGGTCCACAATAACGAATGAACAGAAAAGAATTCTCGTCGACGTCGAGATCCGGGTCGTCGATCCGGGCATGGTAGTCCTCGGGACCGTCGAACACCACGGCCTTGCCCTCGAACACGCCAGGATGCTCGGGATGCTCGAGATACTTGTGGCGGAACTCGGGCGTCACCACCGAGGTCTTCATCACGGCGGCATCGAAGATGTTGCCGGAGATGATGACGAAGCCGGCCTCGGGCTTCAACGGATCCTCGTAGGGCCGGATCACCCGGCGATCGCTCGAGAAGGGCACCTTCTCGAGGTTCTCGGCCACCGTCTCGCCGGTCACGGTGAGCGCATCACCGTGCAGCCGGCCCGCTTTCAAGAGCTCTTTCATGACCGCCGGGAGGCCGCCCGCCCGATAATATTCCTCGCAGAGATACTCGCCCGCGGGCTGGACGTTGACCAGAAGGGGCACGTCGCGGCCGAGCTCCCAGTCCTCGATCGTGAGCGACACGCCCATGTGGCGGGCGATCGCGATCACGTGCGGCGGGCAGTTGGTCGAAGCACCGATCGCCGCGGCGGCGACGATCGCGTTCTCGAAAGCCTTGCGGGTGAGGATCTTCGAGGGCCGCAGATCCTCGTGCACCATCTGCACGATCCGCTTGCCGGTCGCATAGGCGATCTGGCCGCGCTCGCGATAGGGCGCGGGAATGGCGGCACAGCCGGGCAAGCTCATCCCGAGCGCCTCGGCCATCGCGTTCATCGACGAGGCCGTGCCCATCGTGTTGCAATGGCCGATCGAGGGTGCGGAGGCCAGCGCCATGTCCATGAATTCGTCGTAGCCGATCTCGCCTTTGGCGTGCAGCTGGCGTGCGTGCCAGAGAATGGTGCCGGAGCCGGCGAGGCCACCTTTGTAGTAGCCGTTGAGCATCGGCCCACCGGAGAGCACGATCGCCGGAATGTCGACCGTGGCCGCGCCCATCAGCAGCGCAGGCGTGGTCTTGTCGCAACCGGTGGTTAGTACCACGCCGTCGATCGGATAACCCCAGAGAACCTCGACGAGCGAGAGATATTGCAGGTTGCGGTCGAGCATCGCCGTCGGCCGCTTGCCGGTCTCCTGGATCGGGTGGACCGGGAACTCGAGCGGGATGCCGCCCGCGTCGCGGATGCCGGCCGCCACCCGCTTGGCGAGTTCGAGATGGTGGCGGTTGCAGGGGGCCAGATCCGAGCCGGTCTGGGCGATGCCGATGATCGGCCGGCCGGACTGCAGCTCCTCGCGGGTGAGCCCGAAATTGACGTACTTCTCGAGATAGAGCCCGGTCATGTCGGGCTCGCTCGGGTCGTCCCACCATTCCTGCGAGCGCAACCGCCGCTTGCCTTCGCCGTCGCCCCTGCCGGCCATCGGAGCTCTCCCCGGATCGTCCTGGCGCGGTTGAACGCCCGGCCGCCGCGGGCGTCAAGGCGAGCGGGGGCGGATCTGCCCGGCGCCGTCAACACTTCGTCAACCTTTCTCGGGCAGGTTCCTCCGCCGGGAACCGGAAGCGTGGGCGAGGTGCCGGTTGGTCGCGATCCTTCTCGTGGTCTGGGTCGTCGTCGCG
>DAIOUO010000480.1:0-2209 GCA_036759485.1 Geminicoccaceae bacterium
CGCCGACGAGGCCGATCAGGGCGACGAGCGCCCAGACGGGCGTCGCGGGACCCACCGAGGTCGCGAAGAGGCCGGCGAAGAGCACGATCGCCTTGGGGTTGGTGAGCGTCACCGAGAGCCCGAAGAGGAGCCCCGAGCGGGCGCTCGGGGCGGGCCCGGCGGCGAGCTCGATCGCCCCGGCGGGCTTGCGGAGGAGTTCGACGCCGAGCCAGATCAGGTAGGCGCCACCGGCCACCCTCACAGCCCACGCGAGCCACTCGAAGCGGGCGAGGAGCGCCGAGAGACCGAGAAGGCCGAAGGTCGCGTAGAGAACGAGGCCGATCGCCACGCCGCCGGCGGCGAGCAGCCCGGCCCGCCGCCCGCCCGCGATCGTGGCCCGCACGACGCCCACGAAGTCCGGGCCGGGCAGGAGGAGCGCCGGGACGAACACCGCCATGACCGTGGCGATCGTGACGAGCGGGTCCATCGGGCCTCCTGCGGTTAGTCGAGCTTCGGCCGATGCTGCGCCCACGGGCGCGCTCGCTCGAAGGCACGCGCTGCCTGCAGCACGAGGAGATCGCGGTGGCGGCCGGCCACGATCTGCAACCCCACGGGCAGGCCTTCGGCCGTGAAGCCGCAGGGACAGGTCGCAGCCGGGACCCAGGTCAGGTTGAAGGGGTAGGAGAAGCCCGCCCAGCGGTGCCACTCCCACGGATGCTGCTCCCAGTGCTCGGGGATCAGCCGGCCGGCCGGGAAGGCGGCGACGGAGAGGGTGGGGGTGAGCAGGAGATCGTAGCGCTCGAAGAGGGCCCGCACCCGGTCGTAGAGCTCGGCCCGCTGTTGGCGCGCGCGCACCCAGTCGGCCGCCCTATAGCGCATCCCGTCGCGGGTGAGCGCCACGAGCCCCGGATCCATCCGATCCGCCCAGCGGTCCAGGAGCGGGCCGATGTTACCGGCGTAGTTGGCGCTGTAGAAGCAGCGCTCCATGGGCCAGGGATCGGGCCAGGGGGCCTCTTCCAGTGGCTCGACCACCGCGCCCAGCTCTTCGAAGGCGAGGGCGGCCCGCTCGCAGATCGCGCGGATCTCGGGATCGACCCGGAGATAGCCGAGATCGGCGCTCCAGGCGATCCGCTTGCCCTTCATGTCCGCCTCGAGGCGGGCGAGGTAGGGCTCGGGTGCGGCCTCGAGGCTCGTCTGGTCGCGATCGTCGGGCCCCGCCATCACCTCCATCATGAGCGCGGCGTCGGCCACCGTCCGGGTGATCGGGCCGATGTGCGAGATCAAGTCGTTGTTCGGCACGGGCCAATAGGGCACGCGGCCGAAGCTCGGCTTCAAGCCGAACACGCCGCAGAAAGCGGCCGGCATACGGATCGAGCCCGCGCCGTCCGAGCCCTGGTGCAGCCAGCCGATGCCGGCAGCCGCGCAGATCGCCGCCCCCGTCGAGGAGCCGCCGGCATTGTAGCCGTGCTTCCAGGGATTGTGGGAGATCCCGGTCAACGGGCTGTCGCCGCAGCCCTTCCACCCGAGCTCCGGCACCGTCGTCTTGCCGAGGAAGACCGCACCCGCCGCCCGCAGCCGCTCGACCACGGGCGCATCCACGTCGGGCACCCGGTCGGCGAACAGCCAGGATCCCGCCTTGGTCGGGATCCCTTTGGTGAACAGGAGGTCCTTCAAGGTCACGGGCAAGCCGTGGAGGGGCCGGACGGGCCCGCCCCGGGCGAGCTCGGCCTCGAGCGCCTTCGCCCGCTCGCGCGCCTGCTCGAAGGTCCGCGTGACGAAGGCGTTGAGCCTCGGCTCGAGGGCCTCCGCCCGGGCGATCGCCACCTCGACGAGCTCGACCGGCGAGACCTCGCGCCGGCGCACGAGTGCCAGAACGTCGACGGCCGGGAGCCAGCAGAGGTCGGTGGCACTCATGGCCGGGCCTTCCGTGGTTGCTGCGCGCCGAGCCTAGCCCGGCCGGCCGCGCCTCGGCAGCCGCGTCGCCGTGGCGGCAGCTCTGCGCCCGGGGCGGGACCGGTCGGGCGAGCGGGCGGGCTCGCCTCTCCGCTCTTCGCCGACCCTGGCCTCGGCGCGTCGGTCGGTGCGCCGCGCGGGGCGATCGAACCACGGGTGCAGTGCTCCACCGGTAGCCGTGCGGCCGCCTCCGCCGAGAGCCTGTCCGGGTCCGATCCGGAACGGGCCGCCTCGAGGAAGTGCGAGCCGCCCGCTCGAGCCTTCGCCGCTCGTGGGC
>DAIOUO010000481.1:0-2193 GCA_036759485.1 Geminicoccaceae bacterium
GTGACGTCGAGCGCGTGCCGCTCGACCGCGCCCGCGATCGGCGGGATCGCGGCCGGGTCGCGGGCGCAGGCGAGCACGCTCCAGCCCCGTTCGGCGAAGGCTCGGGCGAGGCCTGCGCCGATCCCGCGCGAGGTACCGGTGATCAGGACGGACGGCATGCCGGCAGCACTCCTCTCGAACGAAGCCCGGCCGCGCTCACTCGCAGGCCCGGGCCTCGACCTGGCGGATCCGCATCCGCCGCTCGGCGGTGAGCTCGCCCTCGGTACGGATCGCCGCGATCTCCGCTTCCTTGGCCGCCCGGCAGGCGTCGGCCCCGATCGGGCTCGACCTGGCCGGCGCGGCGATCGCCGCCGCCGCGGGCGGTTCGCTCGGGCTCGGCGGGCGGACCAGCTCGGTCGGCCGCTCGCGCGCGCTCCAGGCGATCGCGCCGAAGCACCCCGCCGCCACGAGCAGGGCCACGGCGCGGGCGACCGGTCCGGTGCCGCCGCTACGGCCCGCGGGCCCGCTCATGCGAGCTCGACGACGCCGTCGATCACGACGTCGAGCCCGGCCTTCGGGACCTCGAGGCGGACCCGCGCCTCGAGCTTCTCGTCGCCTCTGAGCCTGCCGTCGGCGAGTGCCGCACGGATCGCCTGCTCGATCTCGCGCTGCCCCGTGACCCCCACCTTCTTGAGGAACTTCCTGAGGCTCATGTTGAGGACGTCCTCGTCCATCGCCTTCTCCCGGAGCGCTCAGCCGGCCGCGGCGAGCGGCAGGTTCACGAGCAGGTTCTGCGGCTTCAAGCGTACTCGCCCGGAGGCTTCGCTGGCGAGCCCCAGATAGACCGGTCGGCCGCGCAGCGCCGGCAGGACGAGGCTCGGCTCGCGGAACTCGAGGCGGAACAACGCGAGGAGCCGCGCCGCGCGTTCCTCGTCGAGAGTCTCGCCGGCCCAGAGCGCGTTCAAGATCGCACTCGCCTCGGCATCGAGGCCCACGTGCCAGGACCAGCGCTCGTCGCGGATGCGGGCCACGGGCTCGATCCGCACGGGAACGTCGAGCATGTGGTGGATCCAGGCCTCGAGCACACGCGCCAGCGCGTCGAGCCCCTCGCGGCCGAAGCCGAGGTCGAGCACGAGGTCGAAGCGGTCGGCCCGCGCCCAATAGTTTCGCGCGTTCTCGAGGCTCAGGATCTCGAGCTCGACGCGCGGCAGCGGTACCTGCGCCTGCACGAGCAGCTCGCCGAGCCGGCCGAGCCCGCCCGTCCGAGCCTGGTGCTCGACCGTGGCCTCGTCGGCCAGGAACACCGTACCCTCGACCACGCTCGCCCGTTGCGGCCGGAAGAAGCATTCGGCCGCCCGCGCCCGGAACGGATCGCGGTTCTCCTCGAGGATTCCGTGCAGGATCGCCTGGACGAGACCGTCGAGAAACGGCGGGGGCAGCCGCACCCTGCCTTCGGCGAAGAGTGCCAGATAGGCGTCCTCGAGGCTGGGGTACGCGAGCAGATGATCGCGGAAGGCAGCGAACAACTCCCAGTTCTCGCGCGCGTCCCGGTCCTCGAGGGCGAGCAGGCTCACGGGCGTGATCGGCCGCCGCGGGTCGCGCAGGAGTGCCCCATGCAGCGCTCGCTCGACCGGCCCGGCCTCCTCCGGCGGCACGAGCTCGGGCCGCTCGAGCCAGCCGCGCAGGAACGCGTCGGTCGGGCGGTGGCGGCCGGCCGCGTCGCGCTCGAGCGTGTGCCAGAGCGAGGCTCGCCAGAAATCGGGCGCGGCCCCGGTCGGGTCGATCGGCTCTCTCATCCCTCGCCCCCGTCACTCTCCGTGCGATCCGTTCCTCCGCCCGTCCCGATCCGGTACGCGCCCCCGGTGCCCGGGTGGAACCTCCCGGCTCCGTGCCGCGGGGGGCGAGCCCGGCCGGTCGGGTCCGTCGTCGGGCCTACCCCACGCTCCGGGCCCCGCCCGTGCGCGTTTCCCTTTGCCCCGCCCGCTCACGGGAGCGGACCGGACGAAGCCGGGGCACCGGCCCGGCGGGGTCGATCGAGGGCCCGGACTTCGGCCTCCCCGCTTTCGGACCACGGGCCTTCGGCGGGACCGCGCCCGGAGCGTTCCCGTCGCGCTCGCCGGCCCAGGAGAGAGGCGTCGGTAATCCCCTCGAAGCTCCTGGATCGCCGCGAGCCGGCCCGGCCCGCCCGCGTCCGGCCGCCTCGCACGAGACCCC
>DAIOUO010000482.1:0-2186 GCA_036759485.1 Geminicoccaceae bacterium
CTCCGGCCGCCTGCCGCCGCGCCTGCTCGAGCAGCGCCCGGAGTTGCGGGTCGATCCCCGCCGCCGCCTCGGGCAACGGCGCCTCGTCGCCCGCCCGGGCGGGACCCGGCGCGGCCGCCGCGAGGGCCGCGCGCACGTCCTTCTCCATCACCCGCCCGTCGGCCCCGCTCCGCGCGAGCCGAGCGAGATCGAGCCCGTGCTCGCGGGCGAGCCTCCGGGCGATCGGCGAGGCCGGCACGAATCGTCCCTCGCTCGGGGTCGCAGGGCCACGATCACGGGCCCCCGGTGCGGCCGCCGCGAGGGTCCTCGGGGCCGGTTCCGCCGGATCGAGCGGCGACGGCGCCCCGGTCGACGCGTCGAGCCCGGCCGCGCTCGGCGGCTCGGACCCCTCCACCCGCAGACGGCAGACCACGGTGCCGAGCCCCACCTCTCGCCCCGGCTCGACCAGCAGCGCCTCGACCACACCCGCCGCCGGGGCGCTCACCTCGCTCGCCGCCTTGGCGGTCTCGACCACCGCGAGCGGCGCTCCGGCCGCGACCCGGTCGCCGACCGCCACCTGCCAGGCGACCAGGAGCGCACTCTCCATGTACTCGCCCGCAGCACCCGCGAGCCGGACCTCGAGCAGCCCGCCCATCGCCCGTCTCAGGAGAGGCAACGCCGGGCGGCGGCCGCGATCCGCGCCGCGCTCGGGATCGAGGCCCGCTCGAGGGGCTCGGCATAGGGGATCGGCCGATCGGCCGCTCCCAGGCGCTGCACCGGTGCGTCGAGCCAGGCGAAGGCCTCCTCGGCGATCGTCGCGGCGAGCTCGGCGCCGAAGCCCGCGAACCTCCAGCCCTCGTTGACCACCACCGCCCGATGGGTGCGGCGGACCGAGCTCGCGAGCGTGTCGACATCGAGCGGCCGAAGCGTGCGGACGTCGATCACCTCGGCCTCGATGCCCTCCTGCGCGAGCCGCTCGGCCGCGCCGAGCGCTTCGAGCACCATCCGGCTCGAGGCCACGAGCGTGACGTCGCGGCCGGGCCGGCGGATCACGGCCGGACCGATCGGCTCCAGATGCTCGCCCACGGGCACCGGTCCGCGGGTGTTGTAGAGCGCCTTGTGCTCGATGAAGACGACCGGGTTCGGGTCGCGGATCGCGGCCGTGAGCAGGCCCTTGGCGTCGGCCGGGGTGGCCGGCATCACGACCTTGAGCCCCGGGATGTGGGCGACCCCGGCCTCGAGGCTCTTGCTGTGCTGCGCCGCCGCCCCGGCGCCGACCCCGCCCTGGGTGCGCAGCACGAAGGGCAGCCGCACCGCTCCGCCCCAGATCCAGGGTAGGACCGAAGCCTGATTGACGAGCTGGTCGAGGCAGAGCGGCAGGAAATCCGCGTACATGATCTCGGCGACCGGCCTGAGGCCCGTCATCGCCGCCCCGATGGCGAGTCCGCAGATGGCCTGCTCGGCGATCGGCGTATCGCGCACCCGCAGGGGCCCGAACTCGGCGAGGAGGTCCTTCGTCACCTTGAAGACGCCGCCATAGACGGCGACGTCCTCGCCGAAGACGACGACCGAGGGGTCGCGCCGCATCTCCTCGACGAGCGCCTCGCGCAGGGCCTCCCCGAAGCGCAGCTCACGCACGGGCCGCCTCCCGCGCCGCTCCCGCTTCCTCGACATATTCGGGGGCCGCGAGCGCCTCGGCCGCCGGCAACGGTGCGGCGAGCGCCGCTTCGAGCGCGGCCGAAAGCTCGCGCTCGGCCTCGCCCTCGAGGGAGAGGAGGGCGCTCTCGCCGAGCTCGGGCAGGAGCTCGGCGCGCAGCCGGAGGATCGGGTCGCGCGCCCTCCAGGCGGCGATCTCGGCCGGGTCCCGGTAGCCGCCGAGATCGCTCGTCGAGAACCCTTCGAGCCGGTAGGTCCGGGCCTCGATCGAGCTCGGTCCCCCGCCACGGCGGGCTCGGGCGGCGGCCTCGGCCACCGCGGCGAACACCGCCCGCACGTCGTTGCCGTCGACCGACAGGCCCGGCATGCCGTAGCCCCTGGCGCGGACGGCCAGCTCGGCGACCGCGGACTGGGCCGCGGTCGGCACGGTGAGGCCGAAGCCGTTGTGCTCGATCACGAAGACCACCGGCAGCCGCCACAGGCCCGCCAGGTTCATGGCCTCGTGGGCGGCGCCGATCTGGGCGGCACCGTCGCCCAGGAAGGCGCAGACG
>DAIOUO010000483.1:0-2186 GCA_036759485.1 Geminicoccaceae bacterium
GGGTAAGACCGCTTCCGTCGGCGGTGCGGACAAGATCAACGGTGGCGACGGTGACGACTTCCTGTTCGGCGATTTCGCCATCGACGACGGCTCGACCTTCGGTGGCAAGGACCAGCTCGTCGGCGGCGCCGGTAACGACATCTTCTTCCTGGGCAAGGGGCGCGACGTCATCAAGGACTTCGTGCAGGGCGAGGATCTGCTGAACCTCGAGTACCTGGACTTCGGCGGTACCACCTTGGCCTTCGCGGACCTCGACAGCAACGGCGACGGCGAGCTCACCTCGGCCGACGATTTCGTCACTGCCAAGGGAACCAAGGTCACGATCGACCTGGGTGCCGCGGCCGGCGGCGCGGCCGGCGTCGACGTCACGGTGATCACGGTCGGCAAAGGCGTGGTCCTGACGGAGGCGGATTTCGACACGAGCCTGCCCGTCAGCTGATCGAGCCGGGCGCGCGAGCATCGGGCGGACGGCCCCTTCGGGGGCCGTCTTGCTTTTCTGCGGCCGCTCGCGCACCTCGCGCCCATGCACCGGATCGACCGTCGCCGGCTCCTCATCCTGGGCGCGGGCCTCGCCGGCACGGCCGTCCCCTCGGCCCTGCGGGCGAACGGCGATCGGGCCGACCGACCGCGGCTCGACGCCGAGGAGCGAGCGGCCCTCGACCGGTTCCGCGCCCGCCCGGGCGCCATGCCGCTCTGGCACGGCAGCGCCGCCGCCGAACGGCGCGCCGAGGCGCTGCTGGCGGCGATCGGCGCGGCCGAACGGCACGGTCTCGAGCCCGAGGATTACGGTTTCGAGGAGCTGCTCCGGCTGCGCGCCGATCCGGCCCGCTTCGAGCCCGCCGCCTCGGCCGCCTTCCTGGCCTATGCCCGCGACCTCGCGCGCGGTCGGCCCCTGCCGGGCCTGCCGCCGCGGCCGGCCGAGCCCGCCGAGGCGCCGGCGGCCCTGCTCGACCGCATGGGCCTCGCGCCCGACCCGACAGCGCTGCTCGTCGGCCTCGCGCCGGCGACCCCACGCTACGGCCGGCTCCTGCCGCTCCTCGCCGAGCTCCGCGCGGTCGCGGCCCGCGGTGGCTGGACCCCGGTGCCGGCACCCGAGCGGAAGGTCGAACCCGGTGAGCGCCATCCGGCGGTGCCGGCGCTCCGCCGGCGCCTCGCCGAGACCGACGGGTTCGCGGGGCCGCTCGACGGCGAGGAACTCGATCCGCCGCTCGTCGCCGCACTCCTCCGCTTCCAGGAGCGCCACGGTCTCGAGCCGGACGGCGTGTTCGGCCGGCGCACCGCGGCCGCCCTCGCTCGTCCTGTCGCCTGGCGGATCGCCCAGGTGATCCTCGCCCTCGAGCGGCTGCGCCGGTTGCCGCCGGAGCGCCGCCCGCGCTGGCTCCTCGTCGACATCGCCGGCTTCCGCCTCGAGCTGATCGAGGAGCCCGAACCGGGGCGGGAGACCGTGCTGCTCGAGAGTCCGATCATCGTCGGCACCCGCTACGACCAGACCCCCGAGCTCACGGTGCGGGGGGTGGCGCTGACGCTCAACCCGTACTGGAACGTCCCGCGCAGCATCGCCGTCGAGGAAATCCTGCCGGAAGTCCGGAAGGATCCGACCTGGCTCGCGCGCAACGAGACGGTCGTTCTCGATCGTGACGGCCGACGGGTCGATCCCGCCACGGTCGATTGGCGAGCGCTCGGCCCCGGGAATTTTCCCTATCGCTTCCGGCAAGACTGGGGGCCGAAGAACCCGCTCGGCCGGATAAAGCTCGAGATGCCGAACCGGTTCGATGTCTATCTCCACGACACGCCCAAGAAGGAGCTCTTCGCCCGGGCCGAGCGGACCTTCAGCCACGGCTGCATGCGGGTGGCACGGATGCACGAACTGGCCGCTCTCCTGCTCGCCGAGCAGGGCTGGGATCTCGCGCGCCTCGAGGCGACGATCGCGGCCGGCGGACCGCGCACGATCCCGTTGCGCACGCGCCCGCTCGTCCACGTCACTTATCTGGGCGCGGCGGTCGACCCCGACGGCACGGTCCGGTTCCGCGCGGACGTCTACGGCCGTGACACCCGCCTCGCCGCGGCGCTCGGGCTCTCGCCGGAGACCCTTCTTTCTTTGCGTGACTAATTTCCGAAATGAACGAACCGAAGGGGATCGTCGGGAGGTGCCGATGGCTGCTCCCCTCCTGTCGACCGTCCGGCTC
>DAIOUO010000484.1:0-2185 GCA_036759485.1 Geminicoccaceae bacterium
ATCGTGACCGGGTCGTCGGCCGGACCGGACGGGGCGCGCTCGCCGGCGAGAGGGTCGAGCGCGGTCTGGATCTCCGCTGCGCTCGGGCAACGGCGAGTCTCGCGGACCTGCCGGGCGACCGGAGAAGCGACGGCCTCGAGCATCGAGCGGACCACCGCGATCGCGTGGGCCCGCGGGCCGCCCGGCTCCTCGACGAGGGTCCGGTGCGCCTCGCCCGCGACGAGGGGCGTCTCCTGCAGGGCGTCGGGCGGGGGCACGCCGCAAGGGTCCGCCACGAGCAGCCGTCGTTCAGGACGAAGGCGGGGCCGTAGAGCCGGGGCGAGAAGGACGGCCGAGCCCCGACCAGCCGCGGGATCGCGCCGCGGTCGGCGAACATCCGCCGGAGTGCGATGGTCTCGCCGCTCTCGCGGGTGAAGCGGAGCGGTCGATCGGCCGCCGGCTCGAACAGGACGAGATCGGGGCGCCAGCCGGTCGAGCCGCACCCGGGCGAAGCGGTCGGAGCAGGTGCCGAGCAGACGGACGGGGATCGCGAGGGCCCGGCGCACGGCCTGCCCGAGACGGCCGTCCCGACGCCGCCGATCGGGGCTGGCGCCTAGCCACGCGAGCGGTCGAGCGACGGGCGCCTCAGCCGCGCATGCTGCGCGGCAGCTCGCCCACGAGGCCCATGGCGTGACGCATGAAGAAGCGCTTGGCGGGCGGCAGCCGTTCGACCAGGCCGAGGCCCAGATTGCGCAGGAGCCGAAGCGGCTCGAAGTCGTTCGAGAAGAGCCGCTCGATGCCGTGGCAGATCGCGACGAGGGCGAGCCCGTCGAAGCGCCGCCAGGCGGCGTAGCGCTCGAGGGCGGCGGCATCACCGGGGTCGAGGCCGAGGCGCAGGCGGTCCTCGACCACCTCGGCGAGTGCCGCCACGTCGCGCAGCGCGAGGTTCCAGCCCTGGCCCGCGATCGGGTGGATGCCGCGGGCGGCATCGCCCACGAGGGCCGCGCGCTCGCTCACGAGCCGCTCGGCCTCGACCAGAACGAGGGGGAAGTAGAAGCGGCGGCCCTCGAGCTCGATCCCGCCCAAGAGATCGCCGAACCGCTCCTCCACCTCGGCGGCGAAGGCGCGGTCGTCGAGGGCGCGCATCGCCGCCGCCTTGCCGGCCTCGAGCGCCCAGACGATCGAGGAGCGGCTGCCGCGCATCGGCAGGACGGCGAAGGGGCCGTCGGGGAAGAAGCGCTCGACCGCTCTTCCGTGGTGCGGCCGCTCGTGGCGCAGTGTGCAGACGATGGCGAGCTCGCGATAGTCGAAGCGCCGGTCGGCGATGCCGAGCAGCTCGCGGGTCGGCGAGAGGCGACCTTCGCAGACCGCGAGCAGCCGGGCTTCGACCGCGCGGCCGTCCTCGAGGCCGAGGCGGATCGCGAACGACCCCGGCGCGACCGAGGCGATCCGCGCCGGCGCCAGAACCGCTGTCCCGGGAAGGTCGCCGACCGCCGCCTGGAGGGCCAGGCGGAGCGTGCGGTTGGGCACGATCCAGCCCAAGGGCTCGGGGCCGATCTCGCGATGGTCGTAGCGGACGCCCACGGGGCTGCCGGCTTCGCCCACCAGGATCTCGAGGATGGGCTCGGCATCGGGGGCGATCGTGGGCCAGACGCCGAGGCTCGCGAGAAAGCGCTGGCTGCCGCGCGCAACCGCGGTCACCCGGCCGTCGTGCTCGGGCTCGACCAGCGTGGAAAGCGGTGCCTGCTCGATCACCGCGAGTTCGGCACCGGCACGGCCCAGGGCCGCGGCCAGGGCGAGCCCGGTGAGCCCGCCGCCGGCGATCGCGAGATCGACCTCGAGCGGCTCCCCCCTCGCTGCCTGCTCCTTGGCCATCGGCTGCCCGTACCTCGATCAGCGCGCCCGAAGGCGCCCGCCCGGGGGCCGAGCTAGCCGAGCCTCGGCGTCTGGCACAGGGCTTGCGACAGCGGATCGCAGGTCGGCGGGCCCGCGGCGTGTGCCGGGCCCTCCGGCCGTCGGTTTGGCCCGAGCGCCGCCTTTCGGCCCCGTCGGAGGGCGGCGGATTGGACCCGGACGGTCACCCGGCCTCCGGGTCCTTTTTTCTCGGAGGCCCCGGTGGATCGCTTCCACCGAGCGCGGGCAGGCGCTAGCCGAGCGCGGCCGCCCGGTCGGCGAGCGCGGCCAGCGCCCGGCGGAGGAGGAGGGG
>DAIOUO010000485.1:0-2174 GCA_036759485.1 Geminicoccaceae bacterium
ACCTCGAGGTGGCGGTGGACTGGCGGCCGGGCGATCCGGTCGTGCGCGCGCAGGTCACCGGCTCGACCTTCACCCTCCAGGCCGATCCCTTGCCCGAGGGCTGGGTGATCCGCCACGGCGGCGCCGAGCTCGAGACGCTCGTCCGCTCGAAGCGGGCGGCCGAGCTCGCCGCCCGGATCCCGGAGAAGGTGCGGGCGGATTCCGGCAAGACCCTGCGTTCGCCCATGCCGGGGCTGATCGTCTCGGTCGCCGTGCGGCCCGGCGACGAGGTCAAGGCCGGCCAGGACCTCTGCATCCTCGAGGCCATGAAGATGGAGAACGTGCTCAAGGCCGAGCAGGACGGTCGGGTCGAGGAGGTCCGGGTGCGGCCGCGCGACACGGTCGCAGCCGACCAGGTGCTCATCACCTTCGGCTGAGCCCGTGAGGCGCGCGCCGAGTGCCCGCGGAGCGCGGGCAGGGATCGTGCGGTGGGGCCTGCTCCGCACCGTGTTCGCCGGGCTCCTCCTCGCGGATCCGGCCGCGGCCGGGCTGCTCGACCCGGTGCACGCGACCGGACGGACGACGGTCGGCGTGCGCAGCGACGCCGCGCCCTTCTCGCACCTCGTCGAGGAAGGCCTGCGCCGGCCCGCCTCGGGCGAGCGCGACGCCCGGTTCGGCGAGGACGCGATCCCCCTCGATCATCGGCTGCGGAGCCCCGCGCGCGAGCCGCCGCGGCTTTCCGACCCCGGCCTCTCGGTCGAGCTCTGCGGGCTGCCCGTGGCCGAGGCCGACGACGCCTTTGGGCTCCCGGTCGGCCGCGGGCTCGCCCGCCTCTACCGCACGGGCGAGATCCGCCGCATCTTCGTCGCGAGCTTCGAAGGCGCCGAACCCGGCCCGCTCGCCGAGCGGCTCCGGCGCCGCTCCGTGCTTTCCGAGTAACCGCCCGTGCCGACCATCGCGAGCTTCAACGTCAACTCGATCAACGCGCGTCTGCCGAATCTTTCGGCCTGGCTCCGCGCGGTGCGGCCGGACGTGGCCTGCCTGCAGGAGACCAAGTGCCTCGACGCGGCCTTCCCGCGCGAGCCGATCGAGGAGCTCGGCTACAACCTCGCGACCTTCGGCCAGAAGAGCTACAACGGGGTGGCGATCCTCTCCCGCTTCCCGATCGAGGATCCGCTCCTCGGCCTTCCGGGCGATCCCGAGGACGGCCAGGCGCGCTACCTCGAGGTCTTTACGGGCGGGCTGCGGGTCGCCTCGATCTACGCCCCCAACGGCAATCCCGTGGGCAGCGAGAAGTTCGCCTACAAGCTCGCCTGGCTCGAGCGGCTGCGCGCGCACGCCGGCCGGCTCCTCGAGCTCGAGGAACCGGTGGTCCTGGCCGGCGACTTCAACGTCATCCCGGAGCCGATCGACTGCCACGACCCGGCCGCCTGGGCCGAGGACGCGCTGTTCCGACCGGAGAGCCGGCGGGCCTTCCGGGCTCTCCTTCACCAGGGCTGGACCGACGCCTTCCGCGCCCTCCACCCCGGCGAGCGGGGCGCCTACACCTTCTGGGACTATCAGGGCGGAGCCTTCCAGCTCGATCACGGGATCCGCATCGACCATCTTCTCCTCTCGCCGCAGGCCGCCGACCGGCTCGAGCGATGTTGGATCGACAAGGAGCCGCGCGGCCGGCCCAAGGCTTCCGACCACACGCCGATCCTCTGCAGCCTGCGCGATGGGTGAGCCGGACGAGCCGGCCGGCCTGCCGCTCGAGCGGGCCCGGCCGGGCGAGGAGGAGGTGGTGACCTTCGCCGCCGGCCGCTTCGCGAGCGCCGCACCGCCTTCCTGGTACGCCGTCGCGGTCGAGGCCGCCGACCGGCGCGGTGTGCCCTGGCCGCAGGCGGTGACCGATGCCACCGGCTGCAGCGAGCCGCGGGTGCTGCCGATCGAACCCGAGACGCGCAGCGATCTCGCCGTCTGGTGCTGGCTCACCCCCGAGGGCGGCCGCTATGTCGAGATCGTCGATGCCACCGCCTGCCAGCTCGCCGTCTACGTCCCCGACCCGGCCGACTGGCCGGCCTTCTGGGCGGGCTGGGTCGTGCCGGCGCTCGAGCTCCAGCTCTTGGCGTCGCTGCGCCGGGTGCTCCTCGCCGCTCGCCGCCGGCCGCGCCGACGCGCCCTCCGCAAGGCCGGCTGAGCGCTCAGCCCAGGAC
>DAIOUO010000486.1:0-2164 GCA_036759485.1 Geminicoccaceae bacterium
CTCGTCAACAGCTGCTTCACCTTCTCGCTGCTGGTCGGGGCGTCGGTCGAGGACACGACCGCAGGCGTGCTGGTCGCCAATCTCGGCTTCGACGAGGTGCGGCTTCCCGCCCCCGTCTTCATCGGCGACACCTTGAGCCTCGTCTACACGATCGCCGAGATCGACCCCGCGCGGCGCCGCTCGCGCGCCCGGATCGAGGTCACCAACCAGCACGGCACCCTCGTGGCGGTCGCCGAACACATCCTGAAATGGGTTGCCGGCTGAAACGGGTTCCCGGCTCAAACGGGTTCCCGGCCGAGAACGGGTCGCGAACGGCGGGAGCCGGAGCGGGTTCCGCACCCGGGCGGGTCGGCGGCCGCGAAGAGCGGCTCGGCGACGGCCGGGGTTGCGCCTTCCGGCGGCGGAACGCTACCGATCGCGACGAGCTCGGGGTCGGCGCGGAGCGACGGCCGACCCGGCCCGAGGAGGCACCCGTCCATGAAGCGTACGCTCGCTGTGGCCGCGCTCGCCGCGGCGCTCCTGACCGGCTCGGCCGAGGCCCAGGAGCGGATCTTCTTCGGCATCGCCACCGGCGGCACCGGCGGGACCTACTACCCGCTCGGCGGCATGCTCGCCCAAGTGATCTCCAACAACGCCGCGGTCGCCGGCAAGAAGCTCGCGGCCACCGCCGAAACCGGTAACGCTTCGGTCGCCAACGCCAAGCTCCTGGGCCGGGGCGAGATCGAATCGGCCTTCGTCGCCGCCGACATCCTGGATGCCGCCTATCGCGGAGTGAACCAGTTCAAGGACGGCGCGCTCACCAATCTGCGCGCCCTCGGTGCCCTCTACCCCGAGACCGTGCAGCTCGTGGTCCGCGCCGACTCCGGCGTGAGCAAGTTCGCCGATCTCAAGGGCAAATCCATCTCCTCGGGTTCGCCGGGATCGGGCCAGTGGCAATTGCTGGGCGACCTCCTCGAGGTGCACGGCATGAAGCGCGAGGACGTGAAGGAAGACTTCTCCTCCTTCGCCCAGTCGGTCGACAAGATCAAGGACGGCAACCTCACCGCCACCTTGATCACCGCCGGTGTGCCCACGGCTTCGGTCGTCGATCTCGCCAACGCCCACCCGATCAAGATCGTGCCACTCGCGGGGCCCGAGATCGAAGCGCTCAAGAAGCGCCAACCCTACTACGCCTCGGTCACGCTCGAGGCCAACACCTACAAGGGTCAGGCCGAACCCGTGGCGACCCTCGCCGTCATGGCGATCTGGGCGACGCATGCGGCCGTCCCGGAAGAGATCGCCTATGCCGTCACCAAGGCGGCGTACGAGAACACCGAGACGCTCGCCAAGGTCCACGTCCAGGGCAAGAACATCCGCCCCGAGACGGCGCTGCAGTCGGTCTCGATCCCGCTCCACCCGGGCGCCGAGCGCTACTTCCGCGAGAAGGGCATCCTCAAGTGAGCCGAGCCCCGGCCGGTCGCCGCCCGTGAGCCGGACGGCCCTCCTCGCGGGGCTCGCAGCGGCCGCGGCCCTCGTCGGCACGGCGTGGGCCGAGGTCCCCTGCAAGGACGAGCTCCGCCTGCTCGCCCGTCCGGGCGGAGTCGAGCTCGCCCGCCTCGGGCTCGACCCCGAGGGCGGCTTCGCCCTCGCCTTCCGCCACTCGGTGACGCTTCGAACCGTCGTCGACCGCTACCGGGTCGAGAACGGTCGGATCGTCCAGATCGAGCAGATCTTCGACGCCCACGGGCCGGGGCTGCCGGACGCCAGTGGCCCGGGCCTCGAGTTCGTGCGCGACGGCGACCGCTTCCGCGTGCGCATGCGTCGACCGATCGAGCGACTCCTCTTGCGACTCGATCCGGCCGCCGAGAACCGCCTCTTCGCCGCCCGCGCGCTCGAGCTCGCGGCCCTCGGCGCGGGCGCGCTCGAGGTCGCCCCGCTACCTTGCCCCGGCCGCCCGTGAGCGGCGTCACCACCACGTCCGAACGGGCACCGAGCCCCGCCGAGATCGACCGGCTGGTCGAAGAGTACGATCCGGAATCGAACTTTCGCAGGCTGGTGGGCGTCGCCGCCGGTCTCGTCACCCTCCTGGGTGTCTCCCTTTCCCTGTTCCACGTCTACACGGCGGGTTTCGGTCTCCTCAACGAGATCGTTCACCGCTCGGTCCACCTCTCCTTCGTTCTGGGGC
>DAIOUO010000487.1:0-2159 GCA_036759485.1 Geminicoccaceae bacterium
CGCCGTTCCCCCGGACCGCCGCCCGGCCGCGCCCGACGGCACCTGGTTCTACGGTCACCACGCGGTCGCCGCGGCCCTCGACAACCCCTTGCGTCCCTGCCGGAGGCTGCTCGCCACCGGCCCTGCGCTCGAGCGGTTGGGCCGGCTCGCCGAGCGCCCCGGGCTCCTCGTCGAGCGGGTCGCCCCGGCCGAGCTCGCCCGACTCCTGCCGCCGGACGTGGTCCATCAGGGCTGCGCGCTCTTGGTCGGTCCGCTGCCGGACCGCTCGCTCGAGTCGCTCCTGGCCGGCCTCGGCGCCGAGGCCCTGGTCCTCGTCCTCGACCAGATCCAGGACCCGCGCAATCTCGGGGCGATCCTCAGGAGTGCCGCCGCCCTCGACGTGGCCGGCGCGATCATCCCCGAGCGCCGCTCCGCACCTCTGGGTGCCGCCTGCGCCAAAGCGGCCTGCGGCGCGCTCGACATGGTCCCGATCGTCGAGGTCACCAACCTCGTCCAGGCGCTCGAGGCGCTGAAGCGCGCCGGCTTCTGGGTCGTCGGGCTCGACGCCCGGGCCGAACCGCCGCTCGAGGCCCTGCCTTTCCGGCCACGCCGGGCGCTCGTGCTGGGCTCGGAGGAGAAGGGCCTGCGCCGGCTCGTGGCCGAGCATTGCGACCTCATGGCGCGGCTGGCCACCAGCCCGCGCATGGCGAGCCTCAACGTCGCGGTCGCCGCCGGCATCGCCCTCTATCTCCTTGCCCGGGGTCTGCCCCGTCCCTAGGCTCGGCGGCGGCCGGCGTAGCTCAGCGGTAGAGCATCCGCCTTGTAAGCGGGAGGTCGGGGGTTCGATCCCCTCCGCCGGCACCAGACCGGCGGGAGGACGGCGGCGATGGCGGGCGACGCGCCGGGGCGGCGGCTCGAGGACGGGCGGCTGCTCGAAGGTCGGGGCCGCTTCACCGACGACACCGCCCCGAAGGGCGCGCTCGTCGCCCGTTTCCTGCGCGCCCAGCACGCCCATGCCCGGATCCGCGCGATCGACACGGTCGCCGCCCGCGCCCTGCCCGGGGTGGCGCTGGTCGCGACCGCGGCCGAGCTCGACGCGGCGGGGCTCGGCCCCCTCCCGGCCGAGGCGCGGCTCGTCGATGCCGAGGGCCGGCCCCTGCGCGAGCCGCCGCGGCCGCTTCTGGCCCGCGACCGGGTCCGCCACGCGGGCGAGGCCCTGGCCCTGGTGGTGGCCGAGAGCGACGCGCTCGCCCGCGACGCGCTCGAGGCGATCGCGGTCGAGCTCGAGCCGCTCCCCGCGGTCGTCGAGCCGCGCGCGGCCCTCGCCCCGGCGGCGATCGAGCTCCACCCCGAGGTGCCGGGCAACCTCGCGATCGACTGGCGGCAGGGCGATCCGGTCGCGGTCGAGGCGGCCTTCGCACGCGCCGCGCGGATCGTGCGGGTCGAGAGCCGAACCGCCGGCCTGGCCGCCATGTACCTCGAGCCGCGCGCCGCCTGGGCCGTGCACGACCCGGCGGACGGCCGCACCACGCTCGCGGTGACGAGCCAGGGCCCGCATCTGCAGAAGAAACTCCTGCTCGCCGCCCTCGGCTGGGAGCCCTCGAGCCTTCGGGTGATCACCGAGGACGTGGGCGGCGGCTTCGGCCCCAAATTCCCGGCCTATCCCGAGACCGCGCTCGTCGCCTGGGCGGCCCGCCGGCTCGGCCGGCCGGTCCGCTGGACCGCCGAGCGGGCCGAGCATTTCCTGGCCGATGCCCGGGCCCGCGACCTCGACGCCGCGCTCGAGCTCGCCCTCGACGGCGAGGGCCGTTTCCTGGCGCTGCGGGTCGATGCGGTGGCGGGCCTCGGCGCCTGGCTCTCGAGCCTCGCCGCGATCGTACCGACGACCGGTCTCGCCCGGGTGATCTCGGGCCTCTACCGGATTCCGGCCGCCGCCGTCCGGATCCGCTGCGCCTACACCAACACCACGCCGGTCGATGCGATCCGGGGTGCGGGCAAGCCCGAGGCGCTCGCCTTGCTCGAGGCGGCGGTCGACCGGGCCGCCTTCGCCCTCGGCCTCGATCCGGCGGCACTCCGCAGGCGCAACCTCCTGCGTCCCCAGGATTTTCCCTGGACCACCCCGCTCGGCCACGAGTACGAACCGTTCGACGCCCCGGCCCTCCTCGACGCGGCCCTCGCTC
>DAIOUO010000488.1:0-2146 GCA_036759485.1 Geminicoccaceae bacterium
CTCGACGGCGACGAGCCGCCCCTCGCGCCAGATCACCGCCACGAACCGCTCGAGGCGACGCACGGCCGGGGCGGGGTCGGCCGGGGAGCCGGGGAGGATCTCGCAGCCGTTCGCCGGATCGAGACCGTGTCGGCCCGTGGCGGAGGGGGCGGAGCCGAGAGGAGCGGCGGGCTCGGCCGCCGATCCGGGGGTGGACTCTCGCGGGACGAGATCGAACCGGAGCCGGCCTCGGGCTGCGGGGTGCCGGGCGGATCCTCCGTCCCGGCGGCAAGCGCGACGGACCGGGAAGGGCTGCGCGAGGGCGGTACGGGCGGCCGGGTCCGGCGCCCCGGCGGGGCCGGCGCGCGGCCGGAAGCGGCGGAGCTCGCGGCCCTCCTCGACGGGATCGAGGAGCGGTTCGAGCGGGAGCGGGCCAAGGCCGAGTCCGAGCCCTGGGCGGTCGTCGTGCCGGAGCTCCTGCGGGCGCTCGCCGAGGGCGGCGGCGCGGCCCGAGCGCGGGCGGCCTGAGTTCTCACTCCCACTCGATCGTGCCGGGGGGCTTGCTCGTGACGTCGTAGGCGACGCGGTTGATGCCGCGGACCTCGTTGACGATCCGGCTCGCGACCTTCGCGAGGAAGGCGACGTCGAAGGGGAAGACGTCGGCCGTCATGCCGTCCTCGCTCGTGACCGCGCGCAGGACACAAGCGTTCTCGTAGGTGCGCCGGTCGCCCATCACGCCGACCGAGCGGACCGGGAGGAGGACGACGAAGGCCTGCCAGATCCGCTCGTAGAGGCCGGCACGGCGGATCTCCTCGAGGAAGATCGCGTCGGCCTTCTGCAACAGCGCGACCCGCTCGGCCGTGACCGCACCCAGGATGCGCACGGCGAGGCCGGGGCCGGGGAAGGGGTGGCGGCCGAGGAAGGCCTCGGGGAGGCCCATCTCGCGGCCGAGTTCGCGGACCTCGTCCTTGAAGAGCTCGCGCAAGGGTTCGACGAGCCGGAGCCGCATCCGCTCCGGCAGGCCGCCCACATTGTGGTGCGACTTGATCGTGACCGAGGGGCCGCGGAAGGAGACGCTCTCGATGACGTCGGGGTAGAGCGTGCCCTGGGCCAGGAAATCGACCGGGCCGAGCTCGCGAGCCTCCTCTTCGAAGACGTCGACGAAGAGGCGGCCGATCGTCTTCCGCTTGGCTTCGGGGTCCTCGATGCCCTCGAGGGCGGCGAGGAACCGCTCGGCCGCGTCGACCGCGACGAGCGGGATGTTGAAGTGGCCGCGGAAGAGCTCGACCACCTCGCGCGCTTCGCCCGCCCGCAAGAGCCCCGTGTCGACGAAGACACAAGTGAGCCGCTCGCCCACCGCCTCGTGCAGGAGAAGTGCCGCCACCGCCGAATCGACCCCGCCCGAGAGGCCGAGCAGCACGCGGCCCCCGCCCACCCGTGCGCGGATCTTGGCGACGGCTTCGCTGCGGAAGGCGGCCATCGACCAGTCGCCCGAGAGCCGGGCGATGCGGAAGCAGAAATTGGCGAGGAGCTGCTTGCCGATCGGGGTGTGGGCGACCTCGGGGTGGAACTGGACGCCGTAGAGATGCCGCGCCTCGTCGGCGATCGCCGCGAAGGGCGAGGCGGGGCTCTCGGCGACCGCGTGGAAGCCTTCGGGCAGGGCCGTGACCTTGTCGCCGTGGCTCATCCAGACGGTGGCGCGCTCGCCCACCCGCAGGACGCCGTCGAAGAGCGGCGATTCGCGCAGGAGGACGATCTCGGCGCGGCCGAACTCGCGCACCGTACCGGGCTCGACCCGACCGCCCAGAGCCTCGCAGAGCGCCTGCTCGCCGTAGCAGATGCCGAGGACGGGCACGCCGAGTGCGAGCACCACGGGCGGGAGCTTCGGGCTCTCCGACTCGAAGGCCGAAGCGGGGCCGCCCGAGAGCAGGATCGCGCGGGGCGCGAAGGCGCGGATCTCGGCTTCCGGCCAGGTGCAGGGATGGATCTCGCAATAGACCCTGAGTTCGCGCAGGCGGCGGGCGATCAGTTGCGTGTATTGCGAGCCGAAATCGAGGATCAGGACGCGCTCGCTCACCGGGGCCGGGCTCCTTCTGCTCGCGGCGGATCAGGCCTGAGCGGCCTCGGGCCGGCGGTTGCCGGCCCCTTGGGCGAGCGAGGCCTCGAG
>DAIOUO010000489.1:0-2146 GCA_036759485.1 Geminicoccaceae bacterium
GCATCGAGCTCGGGGAAAAGCGGCGGGGTCTCGCTTCGGGGACGGGGCGACGCGTGCGGTCGACCCTGGGCTCGGCGTCGCGCGAGCGCCCGGCGCTCTCCGGCGCCGCGCGCACCGGATGCCCGAGCCCCGGACGCGCGGTGGCACCGGTATCCCGGTGACGACCGCGGCCACGGCCGTGCCCCACCTCGGGCCGAGGGTGCGAGAACACCCGGCACTCGCGCGGGGAACCCGGGCCGCACGACCGGCCCCGAGTCGCGCGTCGGGTGCCGGCTCGGCGAGCGGTAGCGAGGTGGTCCCGGCACGCCCTCCGAGCGCTGGACCGGCCGGCGGCGAGCTCCACGAGCCGGGCCCCGGCCGGCGCGGCGGGGCGGCGACCTCGGGCCGAGCCGTGGGTTCGGCCCCGGTATCCGGCGCGGGGGTGCGCGCCTCGGAGGTCGGCTTTCGGGCGACCGTCGCCCCGACCCGGCCGACGCTCGCCGCGTGGAAGTTCGGCCGCCAAGCCCGGATCGGGACGCGCCCTTCCCTCGAGCGGGAACACGGGCCGCACGACCGGCCGGCCGTCGTCCGAGCGGGAGGCGTTCGGCCGGCGCCCGACGAGGCACGAAACGGCCGGAAGGCCTGCCACGCGCCGGTGGCCCGGGCTCCGCGGCGGACCGCGGCACCGGCGCGAGAGCTCGGACCAGCGGCCGCGGGCTCGAGAGGACGCACCGCTCCGAGTTCGGAAGTCGGGAGGCGCCAGGGCCCGATCTGCACCCGAGGTCGAAGGCTTCGGCGCCGGTCTCGCGCGATGCGGCGGTCGGAGCGGGGTCCCGGGTCGACCGAACCGACGTCGGCAGCGGAACGCGTCGTGCCCCTACCCGGAACGGCCGGGCGCCCCGCGGGTGCCCCGGCGACGACCCGAGCGGGGATCGGACCGTCGTTTCCACGGCCCGGTTGCGGGCCGAACGAACCGCGACCGCGAAGGTGCGCACCTCCGCCGTTTTGCCTGCGGCCCGAGCCGTCGTCGGTGCCGCGACCCGCGCCGCGGGCGGCCCGGTCCGCGATCGGTCGCAAGCGCCGGCGCTCGGCCGGTTCGGCGACGGCGCGGAGCGGCCGGTCACCCGACCGGCGAGCGGAGCCGTCGCCAGGGCGGCCGACCGCGGCATCGGCGCGAGAGCTCGGATCGGCGGCCGCGGGCACGAAGGCGGTCGGCCGCGGCGCGAACGGGGCGCCGACCCGCCGGGTTCGAGCCTCCTCGCACCGCGGCGGCGGGCACCGTGGCGGGCCGCGGCAACGGGCGCCGGAAAGGGTCGCGTCCCCGGCTGCCGGGGTCGGAGGAAGCTCCAGAGCTGCGCGCCGGTCGCCGAGTCGTCGCGTCCCCGGCTGCCGGGGTCGGAGCGCAGAAGGCAGGCCCTGCCGACCGGATCTCGAACGGTCGGACGTCACTCCCGTACCGGGCAGCGGCGCGGAGCCGGCGGACGCCCGGCGCGGAGCGACGGGGCGGATATCGCATCGGACCCGGGCGGTCGCGAACATCGGCTCCGCGCCGGGACGGGATCGCGCCGATGCCCCGACAAGGAAAGGCGGAAGGGACGGCCGACCGTGGTCCGAGCGGTAGAGATCGCCCCGGCGCCGGACGAAGGACGAGGCGGTTCGAGGCTCGCCCGGGGCCCGACGCCGCAGTGGCTCGGCTGGCGCTCTTCGGCCCGAGCCGGTAACGGGAAGCGGCGGCGGGAGACGCGAATCCATGGCCTACTGGCTGCTCAAGACCGAGCCTTCGGACTACAGCTTCGAACGGTTGCTCGAGGAGGGGGCCACGGAGTGGACCGGGGTCCGCAATCATCAGGCTGCGGCCAATCTGCGCGCCATGCGGCCCGGCGAGCTCGCCTTCTTCTACCGCTCGGTGGTCCATCCGGCGATCGTGGGCCTGGTTCGGATCGCCCGCGCCTGGCGACCGGACCCGGGCGATCCGCGCTGGCCCGCCGTTCGGGTCGAGCCGGTCCGCCGCACCGCGCGCGAGGTTCCGCTCGAGGCGATCAAGGCCGAGCCGCGCCTCGCCGACTTGGCCCTCGTCCGCCAGCCCCGGCTCTCCGTCGTGCCGGTGAGCGAGTCGCATTGGCGGATCCTCTGTGCCTTGGCCGGGATCGAGCCCTGAAGGACCGGC
>DAIOUO010000490.1:0-2136 GCA_036759485.1 Geminicoccaceae bacterium
ATCCCGAGATGCGCGCCGACATGCTCGATGCGGTCGGCAACGAGATCCTCGCGCGGAAGGAGGAACTCGGCCGGCTGCTCTCCCGCGAGGAGGGCAAGACGCTGCCGGAAGGGATCGGCGAGGTCGTCCGCGCCGGCCGCATCTTCAAGTTCTTCGCAGCCGAATGCCTGCGCCTTTCGGGCGAGACGATCGCCAGCACCCGACCCGGCATCCAGGTCGAGATCACCCGCGAGCCCGTGGGCGTGGTCGGCCTGATCACGCCCTGGAACTTCCCGATCGCGATCCCCGCCTGGAAGATCGCCCCGGCACTCGCCTACGGCAACACGGTGGTCTTCAAGCCCGCCGACCTCGTGCCCGGCTCGGCCTGGGCGCTCTGCGAGATCCTCGCCCGCCATCTGCCCAAGGGTGTCGTCAACCTCGTCATGGGCCGAGGCTCGGTCGTGGGCGAGGCGATCGTCGGCTCGCCCCACGTCGATGCCGTGAGCTTCACGGGCTCGGTCGAGGTCGGGCGGCGGATCGCGGCGCACTGCGTGCAGAGCCTCAAGAAGGTCCAGCTCGAGATGGGCGGCAAGAACCCGCTCGTCGTGCTCGACGACGCCGATCTCCCGACCGCCGTCACTTGCGCGATCCAGGGCGCCTTCTACCAGACCGGCCAGCGCTGCACCGCGTCTTCGCGGCTGGTCGTCACGGAGGGCATCCACGACCGCTTCGTGAGGGCCATGGTCGAGGCCATGGTGAAGCTCGTGGTGGGCGACGCCCTCGAGCCCGGCACGCAGATCGGCCCCGTGGTCGACCAACGCCAGCTCGACCAGGATCTCATGTACATCGAGATCGCCAAGCAGGAGGGCGGCAAGCTCGCCTGCGGCGGCGAAAGGCTGACCCGTGCCACCCCGGGCTTCTACCTCGAACCCGCGCTCTTCACCGACACCACGCCCGAGATGCGGATCAACCGCGAGGAGGTGTTCGGACCGGTCGCCTCGGTGATCCGGGTCAAGGACTACGAGGAAGCGCTCGCGGTCGCCAACGACACGCCCTACGGCCTGTCCGCCGGCATCTGCACGACGAGCCTCAAGCACGCGCAGCACTTCAAGCGGCACGCCCAGGCCGGGCTCGTCATGGTCAACCTGCCGACCGCCGGGGTCGACTACCACGTCCCCTTCGGTGGCCGGAAGGGCAGCTCCTACGGGCCGCGCGAGCAGGGGCGCTACGCCGCCGAGTTCTACACCACGGTCAAGACAGCCTACGTGCTGCCGGTCTGAGCCGACCTCCCGGAGCGGGCGCCCCGTGCCGCCGATCCTGCGTCGCTATCTCGTCGTGGTCGAGACGGTCAATCAACGGCTCGGCCGAGTCCTCGTCTGGTCGGTGTTCCTGTTCATCGTCCTGCTGCTCGGCGCCTCGATCTCCCGCACCGTGCTCGGCGTGCCGCTGATCTGGAGCGTCGAGGCCGCCCAGTTCATGCTCGCCGCTTACTTCCTCTTGGGCGGCGGCTGGTCGATGCTGGCCGACGCCCATGTCCGCATGGACCTGCTCTATGGCCGCTGGAGCGGGCGAGCGCGCGCCTTCGCCGACACGATCACCGCGTTCTGCCTGCTCGTCTATCTCGGCGTGATGCTGGTCGGGGGCATCGGCAGCACGCATTACGCGATCGCCTTCGACCAACGGAACTATTCGGCCTGGGCACCGCCCCTGGCGCCGATCAAGATCGTCATGGTCGTGGGGCTCGTCCTCATGACTCTCCAGGCGATCGCGATCTTCCTGCGCGATCTCGGCCGGCTGCGCGGTTGGGATCTACCCGAACCGCCGCGCCCCTGATCCTTCCGTCGTGCCGTCGCACCCGACCGCCCCGGGCCCCCTCGAGCGAGCCGCGCCATGAGCCACGAGCACATCGCCCTCCTCATGTTCTCGGGCATGATGCTCATGCTCTTGACCGGCCAGCGGGTGTTCGCGGCGATCGGCTTCGTGGCCTCGCTCGCCACGCTCGCACTCTGGGGCACGGGCGGCGTCGAGATCCCGTTCAACGCCGCCATCACGGTGATGAACTGGTACGCCCTCGTCACCCTGCCGCTCTTCGTGCTCATGGGCTACGTCCTCGCGGGCTCCGGCCTGGCCGACGATCTCTACCGCATGGTCCACGTC
>DAIOUO010000491.1:0-2136 GCA_036759485.1 Geminicoccaceae bacterium
GGTCCACCGGGCTCGGCAGCTCGCCCTCGAGGATCCGTCGGCTGCCGGCGTGCGCCGGGTCGGGGCGCGGCACGGCGGCGAGCAGCGCGCGGCTGTAGGGATGACGCGGCGCCGAGAGCAGCGCCTCGGCCGGGGCGCGCTCGACGATCTTGCCGAGATACATGACCGCGACCCGATCGGCCATGTGGCGGACGACCGCCAGATCGTGGGTCACCAGCACGAGCGCGAGGCCGAGCCGGGCGCGCAGGTCGGCGAGGAGGTTCAAGACCTGGGCCTGGACCGAGACGTCGAGCGCCGAGATCGGCTCGTCGGCGACCAGGAGCTCGGGCCCGGTGGCGAGGGCTCGGGCGATCGCGACCCGCTGGCGCTGGCCGCCCGAGAGCTCGTGCGGGAAGCGATCGGCGAGGGCCGGGCGCAAGCCCACGAGCGCGAGCAGCTCGCCGACCCGTGCCCGCCGTTCGGCCGCTCCGCCCTGACCGTGCACGAGCAGAGGCTCGGCGACGAGTGCCGCCACCGAGAGCCGCGGGTTCAACGAAGCGTAGGGGTCCTGGAAGACGATCTGCAGGCGGCGGCGCAGCGGCCGCAGCCGGCGCTCGGGCAGGCTCGCGAGGTCGATCCCGTCGAGCCGGAGCGTGCCGGCGTCGGGGCGCTCGAGGCGGAGGAGGAGGCGGGCGAGCGTCGACTTCCCGCAGCCCGACTCGCCGACCACCGCCAGGGTCTCGCCGCGCCGGACCTCGAGGTCGACGCCGTCGACCGCGCGCAGGAGCCGGCCGCGCCGACCGAGCCAGAGTCCCCTGCCGATCGGGTAATGGCGGCGGAGGCCTCGGGCCTCCAGAAGGACCGGGCTCACGCCGCCACCCGCGCCTCGATCGGCGCCCGGTGGCAGGCGACGAGGTGGCCGGCGGCGACCGGGCGCAAGGCCGGCCGCTCGGCCCGGCAGCGGGCGATCGCCAGCGGACAGCGGTCGGCGAAGCGGCAGGCGGGCCCCCAGGCGGCGGGTGCGGGCACCGCACCCGGGATCACGGCGAGCCGGTCGACCCGCCGGTCGAGCCGCGGGATCGAGCCCATGAGGCCGATCGTGTACGGGTGTTGGGGGTCGGCGAAGAGGGCATCCACCGGGGCGCGCTCGACGATCCGCCCGGCATACATGACCGCGACCTCGTGCGCGGTCTCGGCGACCACGCCGAGATCGTGGGTGATCAACAGCACGGCCGTGCCGGTCCCCGCCTGGAGCGCACGGATCAGTTCCAGGATCTGGGCCTGGATGGTGACGTCGAGCGCGGTGGTCGGCTCGTCGGCGATCAGCAGCGCCGGGTGGTTGACCAGTGCCATGGCGATCATCACCCGCTGGCGGAGGCCGCCCGAGAGCTCGTGCGGGTACTGGGACAGCCGGCGGGCGGGCTCGCTCACGCGCACCCGGGCGAGGATCTCGAGGGCGCGCTCACGGGCTTCGGCCGGGCCGACGCGCTGGTGGTGGCGGATCACCTCGACGAGCTGGTCGCCGATCGAGAGCACCGGGTTCAAGGAGGTCGTCGGCTCCTGGAAGATCATCGCCATGCGGGAGCCCCGCAAGGCCCGGAGCACCCGGTCGGAAAGGCGCAGCAGGTCGCGCCCTTCCAGGCGGACGGATCCGGCCGTCACCCGTGCCTGTGGACGCGGCAGCAGGCCCATGACGGCGAGGGCGGTGAGGCTCTTTCCGCAGCCCGATTCGCCGACGAGACCGAGCGTGCGGCCCGCCTCGAGCTCGAGGCTCACCCCGTCGAGCACCGGAAGGAGGCGACCGTCGCTCGAGTAGGCGACGGACAGGTTCCCGACCTCGAGCAGGTGCAAGCCTCTGTTCTCCCGCTTGCTCGGCGGCGAGCCTAGCGGCCGGCGGAGCGATCGAGAACCGGGTGGTGGAGCTCTCCCGGTCACGGGGAGGAGGCGAAACCAATCGACGGCGAGAACCAGCTGTGTGCGGAGCTCCCCCGGTCGCGGGGAGGAGGCCTCGAGGTGGTCGAGACGGGCGGCGCGCTTCTCGACCGAGCCGGTGCCCGTTCGATGGCGCGCCGTCCGGAGGCGGAGGCCGCGGGTCGGCGGCGGCGAGAGCGGCGCTGCGGCGGGCCGGGGCGGGGCCGCGGAGCGGTCGACAGCGGC
>DAIOUO010000492.1:0-2134 GCA_036759485.1 Geminicoccaceae bacterium
CTTGAAGCTCGTGGTCGAGCCCTGGGACGTCGGCCCCGGCGGCTGGCGGCTCGGGGCTTTTCCGCCCGGCACCGCCGAGTGGAACGACCGCTTCCGCGACGAGATCCGCCGTTTCTGGCGCGGTGATCGCGGGCTCGTGGGGGTTCTCGCGACCCGCCTCGCGGGCTCGGCCGACCTGTTCGCGCACCACGACCGCCGGCCCTGGGCGAGTGTCAACTTCCTCGCCGCCCACGACGGCTTCACCCTCGCCGACCTGGTCGCCTATTCCCGCCGGCACAACGAGGCCAACGGCGAGGAGGGGCGCGACGGCCGGGCCGACGAGCCGTCCTGGAACCACGGTGCGGAGGGGCCGAGCGGCGATCCCGCGGTCCTGGCCGCTCGCCGCGCCGACATGCGCGCGCTCCTCGCTCTCCTTCTCTCTGCCCGCGGCACGCCCATGCTCGCCATGGGCGACGAGCTCGCGCGCAGCCAGGGCGGCAACAACAACGCCTACTGCCAGGACAATCCGACCTCCTGGCTGGATTGGACGCTCGACGAGGACCGCCGGGCGCTGCTCGCCACGGTCCGCCGGCTCGTGGCGTTGCGCCGGGCGCACCCGGCCCTGCACGACGATCGCTTCCTCACCGGCGTCCCGGCCGGCGGACCCTTGCCGGACGTCACCTGGCGGCGGGCCGACGCCGCGCCCATGAGCGAGGCCGACTGGCACGACCCCGACCGTCGCCACCTCCTGGTCGATCTCTGCCTCGCCGGCGAGGACGGCGCCGACCGCGTGCTCCTCGTCGTCAACCGGGAGGAGCGGCCGCTGCCGCTCGTCCTGCCGCCGCCGCTCTCGCGCTGGTGGCTCGTGCTCGATACCGCCCGCGAGCGGCCGGCCGCACCCCTCGGCCCGGCGGGCGAACGGCTCCTCGCCCCGGCCCGTGCGGTCTTGCTGCTCGAGGACCGGGCTCAGCCCACCCTGGCGGCGTAGCAGGCGCGGCCGACCGCGCAGAGCCGACCTTCGGCGTCCGCCACCTCGACATCGGCGAGAGCCACCGTTCGGCCGAGCTTTCGGACCGCGGCGGTCGCGACCAGCCGAGCACACGTCGCGGGCCGCAGATAGTCGACCCGGAGGTCGATCGTCGGGACCCCACCGCCCAGGCCGAGCGCCACCGCCATGTCGCCCGCCACGTCGATCAGCGCCGCGATCGCTCCGCCGTGGAACTGTCCGCTGCCCGCCGTCCGCTCGAGCTCGGGCCGAAGGGCGAGGGTGGCCACGATCCGACCGGTCGCGGGATCGGCCGCCTCGACCCTGATACCGAGCCCGGCGATGTAGGGCGAAGCCAGGAACAGCGCCTCGAGCGCCGCCGCATCCCCGAGCGCGCCCGCCGCCGGGGCGTCCTTCGCCGGCCCGTCGTCGCCCGCCGCGCTCACGGCACGAGCACCAGCTTGCCGAAGAAGCGCCGCTCGACGAGTGCTCGCACCGCCTCGGCCGTCTCGGCGAGCGGCCGGATGCTGTCGATCACCGGCACGAGCTCGCCCGCCGCCGCCATCGCGTAGACTCGCCCCTGGTCCTCCATGGTCCAGCCGTTCGAGCCCACGATCGACAGCTCGTAGGTCCAGACGTAGCGGGCGTCGTTCGGTGTGGCGTAGCCGGCGGTCGCTCCGCATACCAGCATCCGCCCGCCAGGGGCCAGGCATTTGAGGCTCTCTACCCAGGTATCGCCCCCGATATAGTTGATCACGACCTCGACCCCACCGCCGCCCTGCATGCGCGGTTTGCCGTAGTCCCGCCAAATCACCTCGCGGAAATCTTCTCGGCTCGTGTCGATCACCTTGTCGGCACCGAGCTCCTTCAGACGCTCGAGCTTCCAGGGCGCACTGCCGCAGGCGACGACCTCGGCGCCCGCCCGCTTGGCGAGCTGGACGCAGGCGGTGCCGACCCCGCCCGTCGCGCCCAGGATCAGCACCCGCTCGCCGGCCCGGATCGCCCCGCGCGTGGTCACCATCCGAAGTGCCGTGCCGTAGGCGACCGGCAGCGCCGCTGCCTGCTCGAAGCCGAGCCCCTCGGGCAGCCGGATCAGCCGGTCGGCCGGCACCCGGACGCGCTCGCAGCAGGTTCCGAGCCGGGTCTCGCCGGTCATCCCCTCGCCGGGCA
>DAIOUO010000493.1:0-2133 GCA_036759485.1 Geminicoccaceae bacterium
GGGTACGCACGGGCGTGGCGCACGCCCGCAACGTGGCACTCGATGCCGCGCGCGGCCGGCTCGTCGCCCCGCTCGATGCCGACGACACCTTCGCCCCCGAACGGCTCGCCACCCTCGCCCCGCTCGCCCTCGCCCGCGGGGCGGCGAGCGACGATGTGCGGATCGTCGAGGAGGCGGACGGTGCGCTCCTGCGCTTCTGGCTCGGCCCGGGCGAGGAAGACACGGTCGAGCTCGGTCCCGATCTGTTGCTCGACGATCCGGTGCCGGTCCTGCCGCTCGTCGACCGCGGGCTCGGCATCCGCTGGCTCGAGGTGCCGATCTGCGACGACGTCGCCTTCAACCTCTTGCTGCTCGACCGGCTCGGCTCCTACCCGATCGTCCGCAGGCCGATGCGGGTCTACCGCCAGCGGCCGGATTCCGAGTGCAACGCGCCCGATGCCGTGTTCCGCGCCGAGGCCGGCTATCGCCGGGTGCTCGCGATGCTCGATTCGGGCGAGCTCGCCATCGGCCCCGAGCTCGCGCGCAAGGTACGGGCGGGCTTCGGGCGGCGGATCGCGCTCAACGCCGCCTTCGGCCGGGCGCGCGCGAAGGGCTGGGTCGGCTCCTACCAGGCCTTCGTCGCCCGGCTCAACCGATGCGGCCGAGGATCGGAAAGGTCTCGAGGAGCCAGAACGACAGTTCGTTGAGCCGGCCGGTCACGAACAGGAGGCCGGTGGCGACGAGCAGCGCGCCGGTCGCCCGCTCCACCGTCGGGATCCAGCGCCGGATCTTGCGCAGGCCGGCCACCGCCCGATCGAGCAGGAGGGCGGAGAGGAGGAAGGGCAGGCCGAGGCCGGCGGCGTAGGCGGCGAGCAGCAGCGCTCCGCGCAGCACCGTCTCCTCGGTGCCGGCCACGAACAGCACGCCCGCGAGCACCGGGCCCACGCACGGCGTCCAGCCGAAGGCGAAGGCGAGGCCGATCAGATAAGCACCCAGGAGGCCGGCCGGCTTCTCGGGTCGGAAGCGGATCTCGCGGTTGAGGAGGGCGATCTTGAAGACGCCCAGAAAATGCAGGCCCAAGAGGATGATGACCACACCCGCGACCTTGGCGAGCAGGAGGCTCCATTCGGCCAGGAGGCGGCTCACCGCGCTCGCGGTCGCCCCGAGGCTCACGAAGACGGTGGAGAAGCCGAGGACGAACAGCGAGGCCGCGAGCAGGGTGCGACGGCGCAGCGCCACGGCCTGCTCGCCCGCGACCCCGCTCTGCAGCTGCTCCATCGAGAGCCCGCCCAGAAAGCAGAGATAGGGCGGGACCAGCGGCAGCACGCAGGGGCTCAGGAAGGACAGGACGCCGGCGCCGAAGGCGGCGAGGAAGCCCACTTCGAGCATCGCCGGCGCCGCCTCAGCCGCCCTTGACCCGGACCTGCCCGGCCTTCGGCAGGGTGATCACTTTGCGGGCCTCGATGTGCCGGGCGACGAGCTCCCACACGGGCGGGCCCTCGACCCCTTCGTTGACCGAGGCCCAGCCCGCCACCACGTATCGGCGGGCGGGGTCGATCGGCTGGCCGGTCTTCAGGAAGGTCATGTCGGAGATCCGTCTGCCGATCGGCTGGTCGATGTCGATCGCGAAGCTCATGCCACCGACCCGCACCATGTCGCCGCCGCCCTGATAGTAGGGATCGGTGTTGAAGATGTTGTCGGCGACATCCTCGAGTACCTCCTTGAGCTGGGCCCCGGTCATCGCGACGCGGTAGACCTGCGGGTAGGTCATGGCGGTCTGTGCCCAGACGTCCTCCATCCGGATCGGCTGGCCCGGGAGGAGGGTGGGCCCCCAGCGGAAGCCCGGAGAGAGGGCGATCTCGGCGTCGCGCTGCTCGAGCAGGGCCGCGAGGATCAGATCGTCCCAACTCCCCTGGAAATTGCCGCGACGGAAGAGGAGGCTCTCCGTGTGGCCGACGACCCGGTCGAGTTCGGACCGGTACGGTGCGCGGAGCTCTTCGACGAGTTTCCCCGTCTCGGGATCGGGCCGGATCGCATCCGAGAAGACCGGGATCAGCCGGAAGGCGAAGTCCTTCACCTCCCCGTCCCGCACGTCGAGGTCGAGCCGGGCCAGGAACTTGCCGTTCGAGCCCGAGCCCACGAGCAGGGTCTTGC
>DAIOUO010000494.1:0-2127 GCA_036759485.1 Geminicoccaceae bacterium
CCGAGCTGGCCGCTGCCTTGCTGCGGCGTGCGGTCGCAAGCGTGGGTGGTGGCCGCTACCCGCCGCCTCCGGCGGCCGTCGCCCGGCTGCTCGCGGCCCTGCTCGCGCGCGAGCCGACGCGGCGGAACCTCGCCGGCTGCCTCCTCACCCGCCGCCGGGGTCTGGTCGCGATCGAGCCCGAGCGGCGGCCGGGCCGGGAGGCAGCGGTGCGGCCCGGCCCGGCGCTCGTCGGTGCGGCCTTCGTGCCGATGTTGCTTGAGGGTCCCGACCGCCTATGTAACATTCCCGAGGCGGTCTCTGGCCAGGCTCGGCCCGCGCGCGTCCCTCCCGACCCGACCGCGCCGTCCGACCGGTGCCCGCGCCCGTCGACCGGTGAAGGACCGATCCCTTGAACAACTTCTCGAAGAACCTGGCGCTCTGGGTGATCATCGGCCTCCTGCTGATCGCCCTCTTCAACCTCTTCCAGAGCCCCTCGGCGCGCGGGCCGCAGACGAGCCTAGCCTTCTCCGAGTTCCTGGCCGAGGTCCAGGCCGGCAAGGTCGCCGACGTCGTCATCCAGGGCAACGCGATCAGCGGCCACTTCGCCGACGGGCGGCTCTTCACGACCTACGCACCGAACGACCCCAACCTGGTCGACCGGTTGACCGGGGCGGGCGTGCGGATCGCCGCCATGCCGATCGACGACAACATGCCGTCGCTCGTGGGCGTGCTCGTCTCCTGGTTCCCGATGCTGCTCTTGATCGGCGTGTGGATCTTCTTCATGCGCCAGATGCAGTCGGGTGGCGGCAAGGCCATGGGCTTCGGCAAGAGCCGAGCCCGGCTTCTGACCGAGAAGCACGGTCGGGTGACCTTCGCCGACGTGGCCGGCATCGACGAGGCCAAGGAGGAGCTCCAGGAGATCGTCGAGTTCCTCAAGAACCCGCAGAAGTTCCAGGCGGTGGGCGGCCGCATTCCCAAGGGCTGTCTGCTCGTGGGCCCGCCCGGTACCGGCAAGACGCTCTTGGCCCGGGCGATCGCCGGCGAGGCCAACGTGCCCTTCTTCACGATCTCGGGCTCCGACTTCGTCGAGATGTTCGTGGGCGTGGGCGCCTCGCGCGTGCGCGACATGTTCGAGCAGGCCAAGAAGCACGCCCCCTGCATCGTCTTCATCGACGAGATCGACGCGGTGGGCCGCCATCGCGGTGCCGGGCTCGGCGGCGGCAACGACGAGCGCGAGCAGACCCTGAACCAGCTGCTGGTCGAGATGGACGGCTTCGAGGCGAACGAGGGCGTCATCCTGATCGCCGCCACCAACCGGCCCGACGTCCTCGACCCGGCCCTCCTGCGGCCCGGCCGGTTCGACCGCCAGGTCGTCGTGCCGAACCCGGACGTGCTCGGCCGCGAGCGGATCTTGAACGTCCACGTCAAGAAGATCCGGGTCGCCCCCGACGTCGACACCAAGATCATCGCCCGCGGTACCCCCGGCTTCTCCGGCGCCGACCTCGCCAACATCGTCAACGAAGCGGCGCTCCTGGCCGCTCGCCAGGGCAAGCGGGCGGTCACCATGGCCGACTTCGAGGCGGCCAAGGACAAGGTCATGATGGGCGCCGAGCGGCGCTCCATGGTCATGACCGAGGAGGAGAAGCGGCTCACCGCCTATCACGAGGCCGGGCACGCGGTGGTCGGCTATTTCTCGCCCGCCTCCGACCCGATCCACAAGGCCACGATCATCCCGCGCGGCCGGGCCCTCGGGATGGTCGTCCGCCTGCCCGAAGGCGACCGCATCTCGGTCAGCCGCGAGAAGCTCATGGCCGACATCGCCGTCGCCATGGGCGGCCGGGTCGCCGAGGAGCTGATCTTCGGCTACGACAAGGTGACCGCCGGTGCCGCCTCCGACATCCAGCAGGCCACCAAGATCGCCCGCCACATGGTCACCCAGTGGGGCATGAGCGAGAAGCTCGGACCGGTGGGCTACGCCGAGAACCAGCAGGAGGTCTTCCTCGGCGCCCAGCTCACCCAGATCAAGAACGTCTCCGAGGCCACCGCACAGCAGATCGACGCCGAGATCCGCCGCATCGTCGAGACCGGCTACGCCCGGGCGCGCGAGATCCTGACCGAGAAGATCGATCTGTTGCACGCCCTCGCCCG
>DAIOUO010000495.1:0-2116 GCA_036759485.1 Geminicoccaceae bacterium
ACAATTCGTGATGACCGTCGCGCAGGCGCTCGACGCCCGCTCGGGCGGCCTCTTGCGCCGGGCGCTCGCGGCCGGCGGCGGTCCGCCCAAGCACGGCCAGCTCGTCGAGCTGCTCCTGCCGGGCGGTCTGCCCTACGAGCGGCTCCTGCTCCTGGCTCTCGGCAAGCCCGACGGCACCCGCCGGCTCGACCTCGAGGAGGCGGGCGGCGCGCTAGCCGCCCGGCTGCTCGCCTCGAGGATCGCCCGCGCCCGGCTCGCCTCTCCGGCGGGCCTCGATCTGCCCGAGCCGCCCGCCGCCGCGGCGCTGGCGCTCGCTACCGGCTGCCGGCTGCGTGCCTGGCGCTTCACCAAGTACCAGCACGAGCGTCCGGACGAGCCGCAGGGCCGGATCGAGGAGCTCGTCCTCCACCTCGAGGAAGGGGCGGCCGCGGAGGTCGCGGCGGCTTGGCCCGAGGAGGCGGCGCGGATCGCGGGCGTGCTCGAGGCGCGCGAGCTCGTGAGCGAGCCCGCCAACGTCCTCTACCCCGAGAGTTTCGCCCAGGCCTGCCGGCGGCTCGAGCGGCTCGGCGTCGAGGTCGAGATCCTCGACCGCGAGCGGCTCGAGGCGCTCGGCATGCGGGCGCTTCTGGCCGTCGCCCAGGGCAGCGCCCGGCCGCCCTTCGTGGTCGTCATGCGCTGGCGCGGCGCTCGGCGGCCGAAGCCGCTGGCGCTCGTCGGCAAAGGCGTCTGCTTCGACACCGGCGGGATCTCGATCAAGCCCGCCCAGGGCATGGAGGAGATGAAGTTCGACATGGCCGGTGCCGCGGCGGTCGTCGGGACCCTCCACGCTCTCGCCGCCCGCAAGGCCCGGGCCGACGTCGTGGGGGTCGTGGGCCTCGTCGAGAACATGCCCTCGGGCACTGCTCAGCGCCCGGGCGACGTCGTCCGCGCCATGTCCGGCAAGACGATCGAGGTCGTCAACACCGACGCCGAGGGCCGCCTCGTGCTCGCCGACTGCTGTTGGTACACCCAGGAGCGCTTCGCGCCCGAGGCGATGATCGACCTCGCGACGCTGACGGGCGCCTGCATCGTTGCCCTGGGGCACGAGCGCGCCGGTCTCTTCGCGAGCGACGACGGCCTCGCCGAGCGGTTGCTCGCTGCCGGCGAGGCGACCGGCGAACTCCTCTGGCGGCTGCCGCTCGGCAAGGCCTACGAGCAGCACATCCGCTCCGAGGTGGCCGACCTCAAGAACGTCGGCCGGGCGCGCGAGGCCGGCGCCACCGCGGGCGCCGTCTTCGTCCAGCAGTTCACGAACGGCGTGCCCTGGGCCCATCTCGACATAGCCGGCACCGCCTGGACGAGCCGCGACCTGGCGCTCTGCGCCAAGGGCGCCACCGGCTTCGGTGTTCGCCTGCTCGACCGGCTCGTCGCTTCGCACCACGAGGCCCCCGGTTTCCCGGAGTGAGCGAGATCGCCTTCTACCACCTGACCCGCGGTACTCTCGAACAGACTCTGCCGCGGCTTCTCGAGAAGGTCCTCGAGAGCGGTCTGCGCGCCGTGGTGCGCTGTCCTTCGCCCGAACGGCTCGAGGCGCTCGACCGCGCGCTCTGGACCTGGGCACCGGATTCCTTCCTGCCGCACGGCTCGGCGGCCGACGGTTTCGCCGACCGGCAACCGATCTGGCTCACCACCGGCGAGGACCGGCCCAACGGCGCGGAGGTCCTGGTGCTCGTGGAGGACGCGCCGGAAGGCGGGCTCGAAGCCTATGCTCGGGTGCTCGTGCCGTTCGACGGTCGCGATCCCGTGGCGGTCGAGCGGGCGCGGGCACGCTGGCGGGCCTGGCGGGCGGCGGGCCATCGGTTGGTCTATTGGCAGCAGGACGAGGCGGGCCGGTGGGTGAGGGCGCGGGAGGGGTGAGAAGGCTTGCGTGCGGGCCGAAGAGGCTTAGAATCGAACGAGAAGGGTCTCGCGGGAGGGTTGTATGCGAGCCAACTTTCTCGCCCCCTGTGGATTTTGTGATCGTGTATCGGAACCCTTTGTCCTGCCTCGGTTTTTCGAGGGGGGTCCCTTCAGCTCTCTGCCCTGACGAAGAAGGGATTAAGACCGCTTGGCCTTGCCGATCCCCATTCTGCCGGCC
>DAIOUO010000496.1:0-2115 GCA_036759485.1 Geminicoccaceae bacterium
ACGCGGACGGTCTTCGAGGCGACCGACCGGACGATCGCCCTCGGCTACTTCCATTGGTTCTTCCTCGCCCAGCCCGCTCCTCTGCCGGAGCGGATGATCGGCGCCGATCCCGACCTCTGGCTCGAGACCCTGCTCGCGCGCTGGTCCGGCACGGGCGATCTCGGCCCCTTCGAGGGGCCGCCGCTCGAGGCCTATCGGACGGCCTTCACGGCACCGGCCACGATCCATGCGAGCTGCGAGGACTACCGCGCTGCCGCCACGATCGACCTCGAGCACGACGCGGCGGATGCCGGAAAGCGGATCGCCTGCCCGCTGCTCGTACTCTGGGGCGAGAAGGGGCTCATGCAGCGCCGCTTCGACGTGCTCGCCACCTGGCGCGAGAAGGCGGCGGGGCCGGTCGAGGGCGGACCGCTTCCGTGCGGACATTTCCTGCCCGAGGAGGCACCCGAGGCGACCGCCGCGGCGCTCGCCCGGTTCCTAGCCGGCTGAGGTCGAGCCCGGCGGGACCGAGCCCGCCGCCGGCTGTTCCGGCAGGGGACGGCCCATCGCTCCTGCCCGTTCGCGCGCCTCCCCCAAGAGCGTTTCGCGCAGCTCGGGGTCGCCGCCGATCAGCCGGTGGAAGTCGCCGGCGTCGAGCTCGAGGAGCCGGCAGGCGGTGAGCGTGATCACCGTGGCCTCGCGCGGTCGGCCCTCGAGCAGGGCGAGCTCGCCGAAGAAGCTGCCGGGCCCGAGCACGACCCGCCGATCGGCGGCCCGCATGACCACCCGACCCTGGTCGATGAAGTACATCGCCTCCGGATGCTCGCCGCGGCGCACGACGGTGTAGCGCGGCGGCAGGTTGCGCTGGTGGAGAAGTGCGGTGATCTCGGCGAGCTGCGCCGGTCGCAGATGCCGGAAGAGCGGTACGCGCGCGACCATGCTCGCACGTGCGAGGAAGTCCTGCTTCTGCATCTCGCGCACGAAGCCCGCCCCCAGGATCGCCGTCGGGAAGGCGATCGTGGCGAGGCTCAAGAGCGCGGCGGCGGTCGCCACGACCCTGCCCAGCGGGGTGACGGGCACGACGTCGCCGTAGCCGACGGTGGTGAGGGTCACGACCGCCCAATAGAGCGCCCTCGGGATGGAGCCGAAGGCGTCCGGGTGCATCCGCCCCTCGAGCGCGTGCATCGTGCCGGCCAGCAGCAAGAGCAGGATCGCGAGCAGGAGGGCCACTGCGCCGAGCTGTCGCCTCTGGGCGTGCAGCACGACCCGGAAAGTCGCGAGCGCCGGCGAGAGGCGGACGATCTTGAGGATCCGCAGCAGCCGCACGAGGCGCAGGAGGAGGAGGTCGGCGGGGAAGAAGGCCTCGAGCCAGAAAGGTAGCACTGCGATAAGGTCGACGAGCGCGGCCGGGGTCAGCGCGTAATGCAGGCGGCCGAGCAGCGGGTGTGGGTATCGGCCGGCCCGATCCTCGACGCAGACCCAGAGCCTGGCGCCGTACTCGAGGGAGAAGAGTGCTGTGAAGGCGAGCTCGGCGGCGGCCAGGAAGGGGCCGAGCCGTGCCGCCCAGGGCTCGACCGATTCGACCACCACGACGAGGACGGCCGCCACGATCGCGATCGCGAGGCCGCTCCGGACGAGGCGGACCGCCGTCCCGCCCGCCTCCTCGTCCTCGATCAGCTCGTAGACGCGGGCGCGGAGTCCCATCGGCTGCTCAGGAGGCGGGTGCTCCCGAGGCCTCCCGCACGAGCCGCACCCGCCGACCGCAGGAGGGCGGCTGCTCGACCGCGACCACCTCGCCCGAGCCGAAGCGGCCGCGCCAGACCGAAGCCGGTCGCGGTCCTTCGCCGAGAAGCGGGCCCTGCCGGCGCAGGCTGAAAAGGAACGTGCCGTTCGGGTTGACGGTCCCCTCCACCCACCAGCTCTGCACCGCGGCGAACACACCCTCGCCCTTCGCCTCGGCTTCGCGGGCCCGGCCGCCGATCGACAGCGCGTCGCGGAACAGCTCGAACTCGACCGCGCCACAAGGGCCATCGCCACCGGCGACGGCCTCGGCCCGGCCGCCCCAGCGCTCGATCTCGCCCGTCGGGCGGTTGACCAGGGGGTCGGCGCATCCCGCGAGCAGGAGTGCCGCCGAGA
>DAIOUO010000497.1:0-2115 GCA_036759485.1 Geminicoccaceae bacterium
GGATCGCGACACCCGCCTCGCGCAAGCGCGCGACCGGTGGGGAGTCGACCGCATCGGGCGGATCGCCCTCGGTGGTCCGGCTGCCGCGGCGGGTGGTGAAGCCCTTCATGAGGTTGAGGTCCTTCACCGAGGCCGGTACGCCGTCGATCGGCCCGAGCGGGCGGCCCTCGCGCCAGCGCGCCTCGCTCGCCCGGGCCGCCTCGAGGGCGCCCTCGGCATCCACCAGGGTGAAGGCGCCGACCTCGCCGTTCCAGCGCTCGATCCGCTCGAGACAGGCCTTCGCTACCTCGACGGGCGAGAGCGCGCGGCGGCGAAAGAGGCGGACGAGCTCCTGGGCGGAGAAGAGAGCGGGGTCGGTGGCGGTCACGGCTGTCCTCCGAGAGGCTGTCCGATGCCTAGCCCGCCGGCGGGGTGTCGAACAGTCGGGCCGCGCGAGGCCACCACGCGTCGCGGCGTCGAGGCGATGCCCGGCCCGCCGGTCGGGCCCAGCGAGCGGCACGGGGGTCGTACCCGGGTCTCTCCGCGGGTCGCGGTCGCGGACAGGGTGGCGACGGCATTAACCGAAGTTTAGGAAAAGGATGGTGGAATGGGTGCGGTCGGACCGGATCGGCCGGCCCGATCGGTCGGAGTGGCCATCATGACGGCTCGCGGCTCGGGGATGCTGCTCGCCCTCCTCCTGCTCGGAACGGTGCCCGCGGCGACCGCACAGGTCCCCTCGGGCGTGGCCCGGATGCTCTGCCACGACTACAAGGAGCTGGTCCGCCAGCTCGGCGCCCGCTACGACGAGGTGCCGGTCTCGATCGGCCTGCAGAGCAACGGCAATCTCATCCAGGTGTTCAGCTCGCCGCGCACCGGCACCTGGACGATCCTGAGCGTGGCGCCGGACGGCACCGGCTGCGTCGTCGCCGCCGGGCGGAGCTGGGAGACCACGACGCCGCCCCCGCGCGATCCGCCCGCCTGAGCGCCCGCGCCCATCGCCGGGGCAACCGGCGGCAGATGATGCCACCGACCTCGGCAGCCGCCCGTCGGCGGCGCGCTGGCGCCCGCCGCCGCGAGGCTGCGCCCGCCGGTGCGCGGGACAGTGTGGACCTTCGCCGATGGCGCCCGGTTCGCCTGCCGCTCGTCCGAGCGACCCTGGTCGGGCCAGGGGCAAGACGCGACCGGGTGGGAGCGCCGCGGATCGCCCGCGGACACGGCCGGACCGGATCCTCCAGCGGCGGGGGCGACCCGCCTGGACGAGCGGCGCGCCACCGCGTAGCTCTTTCGACCGGGCGGCCGCACCGGTCGCCGCGGGAGAGGGTGTGAAGCCTCCGGTCCTGCCGCCGGTCTACAGCCTCGCGCTGGTCGAGCGCGGCCGCGATCCGTTCGCGCACGCCCGAGCGCGGCTCGCGCGAGGCGTCGAAGACGGGCTCATTCTGCTCGAGGACCGCGGCGACCGGCTCGAGCTCGCTCTGCTGCTGGAGCCGGACCGCGACCGAGCGGCCTGCCTGCTCCTCCTGCCGACGCTCGCGGTGGCCACGGCCGACACGCTGGCCGCGCATCTGCCGCCCATGATGCCGGTCGGGCTCGTCTGGCCGCACCGGCTCCTGGTGGACGGGGCGGAAATCGGCCGGCTGCGCTTCGCGATCGGCCCCGGGCCGGCCGAGGCGCCGCCCGCCTGGCTGCTGCTCGGCGTCTCGCTCGACCTGATCGGCCCCGCCTCCGAGCCGGGGCGCGATCCCGAGCGGATCGGGCTCGCCGAGGCGGGGGCCGGCGAGGTCGACACGGCGCGCCTCGCCGAATCCTGGAGCCGGCACTTCCTGAGCTGGCTCGACCGGCTCGAGAGCGAGGGCTTCGAGCCGGTGCGGGCGAGCTGGAACGCCCGCTGTCACGAGCGCGGCCGGCGGGCCACGCTGGTTCTCGCCGGCCGGGCACGGACGGGGACGGTAGGCGGGCTCGAGCGCGACGGCGCGTTTCGGCTCGGCGAGACACGGCTGTCGCTCGACACGGTGCTGGGCGAGCTCGGTTGAGCCACGTGGGGCCGCTGGCGACGCCCGCGCCCGTGGGCTCGGTCCAGGCGGGCTCCTCCTCGGGTCCGGTCGTGCGGTCCGCCGCGCCGACACAGCCGGGTCGGTG
>DAIOUO010000498.1:0-2108 GCA_036759485.1 Geminicoccaceae bacterium
CGCCGACCCAGCGGCCGGCCGCGAAGGCGGCTTCGAAGGTCGGGTCGAAATGCAGGGGTGGTGCCACGGGTTCGCCGAGGTCGGCCAGGGCGCCGAGGTCGACGCGGCGCCGCAGGAGGCCGGGAGCCGGCAGCCGGGTCGGCACGATCAGGGCGAGCGGCGCGCTGCCGCGCCGCTCGCGGCGGGCGGCCCGCAGATGGTGCAGGGTCCGTTGCAGGGTGGTGAGATCGACCCGGCCGACGCCGGTCGGGATCAGCACCGCATCCGCCAAGAGGCAGGCGGCGGCGAGGGCCGCGGCCAGCACCGCCGGCAGGTCGACCACGACGAGTTCGGCCCGCCGACGGATGCCGTCGGCATAGCCGACCCAGGCACCGGCCCCGGCCAGATCGCGGATCGGTGCCTCGAGCAGCTGGCAGGGCAAGAGACGGTGCGCGGCCCAGCGGGCGGCGGTCTGCTGCGGGTCGGTGTCGACCAGCACCGTGGAGCGCCCGCCGGCGGCGAAGGCGGCCGCGAGGTTGACTGCGAGGGTGCTCTTGCCCACCCCGCCCTTGAGATTGCCGACCGCGACCAGGAGGCCCATGGCCGGTCTCCGCGGTGAAACCGGGCGGGCCGGCCGCCCGTAGCCCCATCACTCTACCCTCGTCGCCACCAGTTGGCGAGAGCGTGGCGCTTTTTCGCGCAAAAGGCGAGCAATCGCCCCGCTGCTGCCGCTTCGAGACCTATTCGAGGTTCCGCGCCGCGGTCCCGGAGGCGGCACTCTGCACCTCGCGCGGGGCGATCGCCATGGGCGTCGGCCGCTCGAGCAGCAACGTGGCGAGCAGGAGCACGGCACCGAGGATCAGGAGTGCACGGTCGAGCATCGCGGCCACCTCCACGCGACGGCCGACCGCCGCGCTTCTGCCCCCGTATATACGGTTGCCGGCCACGCTGGCGGTGTGACGATCGTCACGCGCCGCACTCCGCTGCATCCATGCGACAGCCGCTGTTGCCGATTCGCGACAGTCCGGCGGGCGCCGCCGATCGCCGCGGCCGGCGCGACGGTGCGAGCCGCCCGTTCCGGCCGCACGGGCTGTGCTCGGAGCGCTCAGAGGAAGTCGGAGCCGGTGAGACCGGTGGTCCCGTAGATCAGGACGGAGCTCCCGCTGCCGCCCGAAAAGGAGCCGAGGTCGATATAGGTGGCCGTGTCCACCGTCGGGATCTCGCCCGGGGCCAGCATCTGCTCGGTGCGGATCGACACGGCCGCATCGCCGTCGTCGAGCACGCCGTTGCGGTTGCTGTCGAGCTGGGAGAAACCGACCCGGGTCCCGTTGGCGAGCAGGATCTCGAGGCGGTCCTCGCCGCGAACGAAGTCCATGATCTCGTCGCGCCCCTGACCGACGCGGAAGGTGTCGCGGCCGCCCTGTCCCCAGTAGAGGTCGTTGCCGCCGTTGCCGGCGAGCAACTGGCCGCTGCTCGAGCCGAAGAGCCACTCGTCACCCGACCCTCCGCTCAAGGTGCCGCTGCCGGAGAGGAGGGTGTAGGTGCGAGTGGGCACGAAATCCTCGGCGGCGAGGCTCGTGACCCCGTGCACGGTCATCACGTGCGGCCCACCGTCGATCTCGCCGGATCCGACCAGTCCGGCCGCGATCAGAGCGGAACCGACATCGAGCTGGAGCGAGAGGGCGGTCTTGCCGTTGGCGGTGACCGAGGCCAGGTCGACGAAGCGGTCGCGGGCGTCGAGCACGCCGTCGCCGTTGCTGTCGAGGAGCTCGAAACCGCCCCGGCGGAAAGTGTCGGCCGAGCCGAAGCGATAAAGGACGATGTCGAGGCGATCTTCGCCCGTCGTGAAATCGAGGACGACGTCCTGATTCGGGCCGAGGCCGGGTGTGGAGTAGTAATCGGTGTGGCGGTCCTGGATCCAGAACCGGGCTTCGAAGATGTCCCGCCCGGCGCCGCCGATCAGGATGTCGTTGTCGCTCGCGCCGCTCGCGCCGGGCCCGCGGAAGCCGCCGATGAGCCGGTCGTTGCCGGCTCCACCGTCGACCAGGTCGCGGCCGCCGTAGCCACCGAACACGTAATCGTCCCCGGTGCCACCCTTGACGACGTCGTCGCCGTTGCCGCCGTCGAGG
>DAIOUO010000499.1:0-2104 GCA_036759485.1 Geminicoccaceae bacterium
CTGCTCGCCGGTGCCGCCGCACTCGGCGCCGGCACGCTGCTCGCACCCCCCGGCCGGGCCCAGCTCCAGCTCGACATCACCCGCGGCTTCGTCGAGCCCATGCCGATCGCGGTCAGCCCCTTCGCGGGCGACGGGCCGGCCGCCCGCGAGCGGGGCGAGGCGATCGCCCTGCTGGTGAGCGCCGATCTCGATTCCTCCGGCCTCTTCCGCACCATCGACCGGCGGGCCTACATCCAATCGCCCGAGGCACTGCGCGAGATTCCGCGCTTCGCCGACTGGCGGGCGATCAACGCCCAGGCACTCGTCACGGGCGTGGTCCGTTCCGCCGAGCCGCTCCTGGTCGAGTTCCGCCTCTGGGACGTGTTCGGCGGAACCCAGATGAAGGGGCTCAGGCTGGAGGCGCCGGCCGCCTCCTGGCGTCGGCTCGCCCACAAGATCGCCGATGCCGTCTACGAGCGGCTCACGGGCGAGCGCGGCTATTTCGACACCAAGATCGCCTATATCGCCGAGAGCGGCCCGCCCACCCGGCGGATCAAGCGGGTCGCGGTGATGGACCAGGACGGTGCCAACCACAACTTCCTGACCGACGGCGGCCAGCTCGTGCTCACCCCGCGCCTCTCGCCCGACGTCGGGACGATCGCGTATCTCGTCTTCCGGCCGCCCGCGCCGAAGGTGGTCCTGCGCGAACTCGCTTCGGGCCGCGAAATCGTGCTCGGCGAGTTCCCGGGCATGAGCTTCGCGCCCCGCTTCTCGCCCGACGGTCGAACGCTGCTCGTGAGCATCGCCCAGGGCGGAGACACCGACCTCTTCGCCCTCGATCTGGCGAGCCGGCGCCTGCGGCGGCTGACCGAAGGGGCCTCGATCGACACCTCGCCCTCCTTCTCGCCGGACGGCAGCCGGATCGCCTTCAACTCCGACCGCGGCGGCTCGCCGCAGCTCTACGTGATGAACGCCGACGGTTCGGGGGTGCGCCGGATCAGCTTCGGCAGCGGCCGTTACGGCGAGCCCGAATGGTCGCCGCGCGGCGATCTCGTCGCCTTCTCCAAGATCGAGAAGGGCTTCTTCCACATCGGCGTGATGAAGCCCGACGGCAGCGACGAGCGACTCTTGACCCGCGCCTTCCAGGACGAGAGCCCGACCTGGGCGCCGAACGGCCGAGTCGTGCTCTTCAGCCGCCAGGACCGGGCCGGCGGGCGGACGCGACTGTTCAGCATCGACGTCACCGGCTACAACCAGCGCGAGATCCCGACGCCGATGGACGCCTCGGATCCGAACTGGTCGGCGCCGCTGCCGTGAGCCCCCGGTCGAACCGCGCTGGCGCCATCGACCCGGACCCGACCCTTCGACCTTGCCCCACCAACGCGACCAACGAGGACCCGTCGCCATGAACCGCCGAGAAGCGCTCGCCGCCCTGTCGCTGCTGTCGCTCGCCGCCTGCAGCTCGAGCTCCGACACCGCGACCGGCTCCGCCGCCGGCGGCGGCGCCGGCGTCGGCGCCGGCGGCGTCTCGAGCGCCGAACTCGGCGGACCGGGCTCCGGCCGCGTCGTCCCGGGCACCCAGCAGGACCTCGAGGTCAACGTGGGTGATCGGGTCTTCTTCGCCTTCGACAGCTCGGTGCTGGACGACGCCGCTCGCCAGACGCTCGAGCGCCAGGCCGCCTGGCTCAAGCAGTTCCCGGCGGTGAGCGTCACCATCGAAGGCCATTGCGACGAACGCGGCACGCGCGAGTACAACCTCGCCCTCGGCGATCGCCGTGCCAACGCCGTCAAGGCCTATCTGGTGGCACTCGGCGTGTCGCCCGACCGGATCCGGACGATCTCCTACGGCAAGGAGCGGCCGGCCGACCCCGGGCACGACGAGACCGCCTGGGCGCTCAACCGCCGGGCGGTCACCGTCGTCAACGTCTCCAACTGAGCCGGTGGCCGCGGTGCCCGGCGAGCCGCGCCTCGAGCTCCGGACGAAAGCCGCGGGCCGCCCGCTCGCGGCCTTCGCCCTCGCTCTCGCCCTCCCGCTCCTCCTGGCCGGCGTTCCCCCGGCCCCGGCGCAGCCGCTCGATGCCCAGCGGGCGGCGCTCGCCGTCGCCCGGGTCGGCGAGCTCGAGGA
>DAIOUO010000500.1:0-2095 GCA_036759485.1 Geminicoccaceae bacterium
ACCGGGGAGAGAGCCCGCGGGTCTCTCGCCGGTCCGCGACCCGCCCGGGCATCTTCGCGGTCGACCACTTGGCCGCGGCGGTCCGATTGCTCGTGGATGCCGCCGTCGAAGGGCGAGTCCCCGAGCCCTCGCGTCGCTCGTGCCGGGCCCGGCTCACACGGAGCCGCCGCGACCCGAGGCGTCGATCCGCACCCCGCCGATCGGCGCCGCCGAAGAGGAGGCCGCGGGCGTCCCTCGGGGCGAAGTTCCGGCGCGAGCGGGTCGCGACCGCACCGCAGCCCGTCCGGCTCGCAACACCCGGCCGGCACCCGCGCCCTGGACCCGGTCCGATGCGAGAAGGGGAATCCGCACGCTTCTCCCCCGGTCGAGACGGAAGCCGCGGGCGCCTCCGAGCGGCAGACCGCTGGCCGAAGCGTCGGGACCGTCTCGCCCTCGATGGGCGACGCGCCCGGTCGAGCATCGCGGCAGTTTTCGGTGAGGGATCGGGCATGTGCGACACGAGGCACCGGGTCGTGCAGGCCGGCTTTCGGGCCGGGGCCGAACGAGCGCGCAGGATCGCCGGAGCCCTGGTGACGATCGCGCGAAGCGCGTCGGCGCGGACCGCGACGACAGCGCTGCGCGTCGAGCGGGAGCAAAAGGCTCGCGAGGACGGGCGGGCCGACGCGGCCGACGCACCGCGCGCTCCGTAGCCGGCCGGCGAGCGCCGGCGAGCGGCGATCCGGTCGTGCCCGATGCCGCAGCACGCGCCGTGCTCTTCCAGGCCCTGGAGAAGGCCGGCACGCCGCTCCCGTTCCCACCCGGCCTGGGCCCGGAAGCCCAGGGGCATCGGATGCCGAACCCCGAAGGCCGCGAAATCCGCCGGGCCGTGCCGCTCGGGCCCGAGACGCGGAAGGAGGAGATACGCCCCTCTGTGCCGCCCATCGGGACGTGCCCCGGGCGACGCACCCGTTCGTCGTCCTCGACCCGCTCTTCGAGCCGAACGACTGCGACGCGGCCGAGCGGAAGTGGCGGTTCCGCGCCTCGCTGGTGGCCCCCGAGCGCCGAAAGCACACGACGAAGATGTGCGCCGGCGGATCGCTCGGTACATCCCGCCCGAGGCGTCGGCGGACCCGAAGGAACACACCGCCCGGGTGGTCCGGGAGCAGCGCGAGGATCGCGAAGAAGCCGGCCGATCACCTCGCTCCCCTCGGTACCGGACGGAAACGTGCGGTACAGCGGAGGATCGCGCGGGAAGCGCCCGATCACCGTGCTGCCGGCGGCCGGGGCGAAAATCGGGCCGTCGCCCTACGAACGTGGGCGCTTCGGGTTCGACCCCTGAGCGAGCCCACGGGACGGCCGACATACCCCCAGGCGTCGCCCGGTGACCCGCTCGACGGGCGGTTCGCGCGTTCCGAGGCCACGCGAGCCGACACCCACGAATGGGCGGCGCGTGCCGGCGCTTCGCTCCCGCAGGGGTCCGCGCTCCTCGCGGCCCCCTTTCGAAGCGACGGTCCCGGCGGCATCGGGACCGCGAACAGGTGCGATACCGGGCGTGCGCTTGGCCGCTCTGCCCTCGTCCACGCATCGGGCTCCGGGCGTCGACCCGCCGCGCCCCCCGGTCCTCCGGCCCTCGCCGCGATCCGAGAACGGCCCCTCGTGATCCGAAAAGGCGAGCCACCGCCGAACTCCGCAGGGGCGAGGTTCCGATCGGACGCCCGCGTCCGGCCGGTGACCACGCTCGCGCCGCCGCTCCTTCTGCTCGAAGTACCCGGCGCGCCGCCCCGCCGAGGAACCCGGCCGGAAGGAGGAAGGGGGCCCGAAGGCCCCCTTCCCGGCGTCTCCCGCCGGAGATCCGCCCGCCCGGTCGGCCGCTGCGAGCGCCGAAGACCAGCGCCGCCGCGGCGGCCTCCTCCGGGACTTCGCCCCTCAGCCGGCGGCCGCCAGCGCCCGCTTCGCCATCACCTTGACGAGATGGGCGCGGTAATCCGCCTGGGCGTGGATGTCGCTGTTCAGGTTCGAGGGGTCGATCGTCACCCCGTCGATCGCCGCCGCCGACCAGGAGGCGGCGAGCGCTTGCTCGAGCGCGGTCGCCCGGAACACGCAGGGTGCCGCCCCG
>DAIOUO010000501.1:0-2092 GCA_036759485.1 Geminicoccaceae bacterium
CGGATCCGCACTACCTTGCGGGTGCGGGCCGATGGCCGTGGAGCGCATCGTCGCGCGGTCGCGGCGGCGCGCCGATCCCTCCCGAGCAAGCGGACTCATGACCGAGCTTTCCCGCATCCGAAATTTCGCGATCGTGGCGCACATCGACCACGGCAAGTCGACGCTGGCCGACCGCCTCATCGAGAAGTGCGGCGGGCTGGAAGCGCGCGAGATGACCTCGCAGGTGCTCGATTCCATGGACATCGAGCGCGAGCGCGGCATCACGATCAAGGCGCAGACCGTCCGGCTACGCTACACGGCACGCGACGGCCTGGACTACGTCTTCAATCTGATCGACACGCCCGGCCATGTCGACTTCGCCTACGAGGTGAGCCGGTCGCTGCGGGCCTGCGAGGGCGCCCTCCTGCTCGTCGACGCGACCCAGGGGGTGGAGGCGCAGACGCTCGCCAACGCCTACCAGGCGATCGACGCCGACCTCGAGATCGTGCCGGTGCTCAACAAGATCGACCTGCCGGCGGCCGACCCGGAGCGGGTCAAGCAGCAGATCGAGGACATCATCGGCCTCGACGCCAAGGACGCGCTTTTGATCTCGGCCAAGACGGGGCAGGGCGTGGACGAGCTCCTCGAGGCGATCGTCCACCGTCTGCCCGCACCTTCGGGCGATGCCGCCGCACCTTTGCAGGCGCTCGTCGTGGATTCCTGGTACGACCCCTATCTGGGCGTGGTCACGCTCGTGCGGGTCAAGAACGGCAGGCTCGAGCGCGGCCTCAAGATCCGCTTCATGGGAACGGGGGCGGTCCACACCATCGACCGGATCGGTGTCTTCACCCCCAAGCCTCTGCAGGTCGACAGCCTCGGGCCCGGCGAGGTCGGCTACATCACGGCCGCGATCAAGGAGATCGCGGATGCGCGGGTGGGCGACACGATCACCGACGACCGCAAGCCCGCAGCCGAGCCCCTGCCCGGCTTCCGGCCGAGCCAGCCCGTGGTCTTCTGCGGCATGTACCCGACCGACGCCGCCGACTACGAGACCCTGCGCGACAGCCTCGCCAAGCTGCGGCTCAACGATTCGAGCTTCGTCTTCGAGCCCGAGAGCAGCGGGGCGCTGGGCCTCGGCTTCCGTTGCGGTTTTCTCGGGCTCCTGCACCTCGAGATCGTGCAGGAGCGGCTCGAGCGCGAGTTCGGCCTCGATCTGGTGATCACCGCACCTTCGGTGGTCTATCGGGTGCACACCACCGACGGGAAGGTCGTGGAGCTGCACAACCCCTCGGACTATCCGGACCCCACCCGGATCGAGAAGGTCGAGGAGCCCTGGATCAAGGCCACCATCCTCGTGCCCGACGAATATCTCGGCAAGGTGCTGGAGCTCTGCCAGGAGAAGCGCGGGATCCAGCAGGAGCTCACCTATGTCGGCAACCGGGCGATGGTGGTCTACCGGCTGCCCTTGAACGAGGTGGTCTTCGACTTCTACGACAAGCTGAAGTCCTGCACGCGCGGCTATGCGAGCTTCGACTATCAGCTCGACGGCTACGGCGAATCGGACCTCGTCAAGGTGGACATTCTCGTCAACGGCGAGCGGGTCGATTCGCTCTCGATGATCGTGCACCGGAGCATGGCCGAGAGCCGCGGCCGGTCGGTCTGCGAGAAGCTCAAGGACCTGATCCCGCGGCAGATGTTCCAGGTGGCGATCCAGGCGGCGATCGGCAGCCGGATCATCGCGCGGGAGACGGTCAAGGCGTTCAGGAAGGACGTGCTCGCCAAATGCTACGGTGGCGACGTCACCCGCAAACGCAAGCTCCTGGAGAAGCAGAAGGAAGGGAAGAAACGGATGCGCCAGGTGGGCCAGGTGGAGATCCCACAAGAAGCCTTCCTCGCCGCCCTCAAGATGGGCTGAGCGCGGCGTGACGCCGCTGGTCTCGGTCCTGATCCCGGTCTTCCGGGGACGGCCCACACTCGCCCGCTGCCTCGCCTCGCTCCTGGCCCAGACACTGCCCGACTGGGAGGCGGTGGTGGCGGTCGACGACGGGGATCCCGGCTATCCGGCGCTGCTCGAGGCGGAGGGCATCGTCGATCCGCGGATCCGCTTCGTGAG
>DAIOUO010000502.1:0-2085 GCA_036759485.1 Geminicoccaceae bacterium
GCCCCGGGCCCGGGCTCTCGCGTGGGTTCGACGCGCGCCGCCGGGCCCGGGGCGGTCCCGGATCGGGTGGCGCGAGGGCGGCACGAGGCGGGCGATGCACGTAGCCTTCGACGTCCGTCCGCGCGGCGCGACGACGATGTCGGCGAACGATCGTTCGCCGGGCTCGGGCCGGCCTCTCCGGCGAACGGGGCCGGCTCCGGCCTTCGGGAGATACGCTCCCGGACGGGTGTCGCGCGAGGCGCGGAACGCACTGCCAGCGACACGGGCGAACCGGCCGAGGTGAGAGCCGATCGCGCCGAGGTAGCTCCGTGGACCGCGTCGGTTCCGGAATCGCCGCCTCGAGGTCCGCCCGGCCGGCTATCGTTCGGCGGCGGTCCCGTCGTGCGGGCACGCCGCGGTCGGGCGGGGACGGGCCCGATGGAATCGGCTGGCTGGCCGCCCGGCAGCGTGCCTTCCGCCGGCGCGGGCCGACCGGGGGCCCCCCGCCGGGATCGGTCTCGTCCGGGGCATACGGATCGAGCCGGGCTCGGGCCGGGAGTGGTTGCCGCGAAGTCGGCGGAGGGGCGCTGGTCCCGACCACGGGTGCAGGGGTGGTGTTGCGGGAACCTCTCGCCGATCCGGGCCGACCCGCGCCGGTCTCGCGAGCGGCTGTGCTCGTCGGTTCTCGCCGGCGCCCCGGTCTCGCGCAGCCGAGGCGGCGGGGCCTCCGGCGGTTCCGGAGCGGATGGCGGCGCGCCGAAAGGCGTGCACCACCGCCCGCGGAAATCGCGCCGTTTCTGCCCGGCTCGCCGCCGGCCCCGGCGGCGGGCGGCTCGCCCGCCTCCATCGCCCGTCCCGGCCGAGCACGGTCCGCTCTCGACCGTCGGGATCACGCTCCGGGTGTCCGGGCACGAAGCAGGCGGGTGACGGTTCGAGCCGCTGCCGGTCTCGGCGGAGCCGGACGGGCAGGGCGATGCCCGTCGCACGATGCCGCCCTCTGCCCGGGTCCCGTCCGTCGGGGAGGCCGGTTCGAAATCCGGGCCGCCGGCCACCGATCGGGGTCGGCATCGTGCTCCGGACGAGGGCCGGGCCGTCTCCTCGACCGCGTTCGGCGAGGCGCCGTCGAGCGGGCCCGGGATGGGCCCGAGAGGCCGGCGCCGCCGCCGCGCGTTCGCCGGACTTCGAACGGCTTCCGGGCCCCTCTTGGTGTCGCGACTCCGAGCCGGCCGCCTTCGCGGAGAGCCGGCACCGGTCAGCCGAGGGACGGTACGGGGCGGCCACGGCAAGCAGCCATCGGCGCGTCCGTCCGGCGAGGCGACGTCGTATGTCGCGGGGGCTGTCGGCGGTGCCGCCGCGCCTCGGCGAGCGAGACCGACCCGCCGCCGGGTACCCCGACCATGCGCGCGGACCGCTGTCGCGCGAAGGAGGCTCGCCTCGGCCTCGAGCAGCCCGTGGAATCGGCGAGCCACACGGACCCGGCGGGGATCGGCTCGGCGGACGACCACGCACGTTCCCCGCTCGGTCGAACCGCCGTGATCCGCGGCGCCGGGCGTCGGTCGATGGCGCGTTCGTCCGGCACACCGTGGGGCGAGTCGGGAGAGATCGGGCCCGTGGCGGGGGACGCGCGCCGGCCCGAGTGGCGGTGAGCCCTGCCGCTGTCGGCCGGTGGAGCCGGTCCTCGGCCGGCTCGCCGCCTCGAGGTCCGCACGGCCGGCTGTCGTTCGGCGGCGGTCCCGTCGTGCGGACACGGAGCGCGCCCCGCGGGCAGCCGGCCTCCCGGTCGAAGGCGGGCGGCGGACGGGGCCGGCTCGCCGTCCCGGATCGCACCGGCCATCTCCGGCTCGGTCGCCCTCGGCGCTGCGAGAGGGAGCCGGGGGCGGAGGGCACGAGCCGTCGGGTCCCCATGGGCGACGGCCTCGCCCAGGTCCGAAGGCGCGGCTTCGCGAAGGCGTCCCTCCGGTCGGTACGGGCCCGAGGCCGGTGGTGGAGGCGCCGCCGTGGGCGGCGAGTCCGCCACCCCGCGAGACGTCCCGGACCCGTTGCGGCAGGCGGCGAGAGCCGCACCCGGTCGAACGAGTTTCTGCGGGCGCCGACGGTCTACGGGCG
>DAIOUO010000503.1:0-2077 GCA_036759485.1 Geminicoccaceae bacterium
GTGCTCGCGTACCTTGTAGCCGATCTTGTCGGGCCGGAGATCGAGCTCGACCCGCACGCCCGCCGCTTCGAGCCTTCCACCCACCTCGCGGGCGTACGAATCCGCCTCGTTCGTGATGGTCGCGACCACCGCCTGCACCGGGGCGAGCCAGACCGGCAGCCGGCCGGCATAGTGTTCGATCAGGACACCGATGAAGCGCTCGAGCGATCCCAGAATCGCCCGGTGCAGCATGACCGGCCGGTGCTTGGCGCCGTCCGGGCCGACATAGGTTGCATCGAGGCGCTCGGGCAGGACGAAGTCGACCTGGAGCGTGCCGCACTGCCACTCGCGGCCGATCGCGTCCTCGAGCACGAACTCGAGCTTGGGACCGTAGAAGGCGCCTTCGCCCGGGTTGAGCCCGGCCTCGACCCCGGCCGCCACACAGGCCTCGCGCAGGGCCTGCTCGGCATGGTCCCAGACCTCGTCGGTGCCGGCGCGCACCGCCGGCCGGTCGGAGAACTTCACTTTGAAGGAGGGGAAGCCGAGATCGGCGTAGACCGAGCGCAGCAGATCGACGAAGGCCACGCTCTCGCTCGTGATCTGCTCCGGTGTGCAGAAGATGTGGGCGTCGTCCTGGGTGAAGGCGCGGACCCGCATGATCCCGTGGAGCGCCCCGGACGGCTCGTTGCGGTGACAGGAGCCGAACTCGGCCATCCGCAGCGGCAGGTCGCGATAGCTCTTGATGCCCTGGTTGAAGATCTGGACGTGGCAGGGGCAGTTCATCGGCTTCAAGGCGAAGGCCCGCTCCTCCGCCTCGAGGGTGAACATGTTGGCGCGAAACTTCTCCCAATGCCCCGAGCGCTCCCACAAGCTGCGGTCGACGAGCTGGGGGGTGCGGACCTCGACATAGCCCGCGCCCTCGAGCCGGCGTCGGACATAGTTCTCGAGCGTGCGCCAGAGCACCCAGCCCTTGGGGTGCCAGAAGACCGCACCCGGCGCCTCCTCCTGGACGTGGAAGAGGTCCATCTCGCGGCCGAGCCGCCGATGGTCGCGCTTCTCCGCTTCCTCGAGCTGGTGGAGATAGGCCTCGAGCGCGGCTCGTGTGGGAAAGGCCGTGCCGTAGATCCGCTGGAGCTGCGGGTTGCGATGATCGCCCCGCCAATAGGCGCCCGCCACCTTGAGGAGCTTGAAGGCGCCGATCCGCCCGGTGGAGGGCCCGTGCGGGCCCCGGCAGAGGTCGAACCAGCCGTCCTGGTGATAGATCGTGACCGGCTCGCCCTCGGGGATGGCATCCAAGAGCTCGAGCTTGAACCGCTCGCCCATGGCCTCGAAGCGGCGGCGCGCCTCCTCGCGGCTCACCTCTTCGCGGCGGAACGGGACATCGGCCTTCACGATCTCGGCCATCCGCGCCTCGATCTTGGCGAGATCGTCGCTCGAGAAGGGCTCGTCCCGGTAGAAATCGTAATAGAAGCCGGTCTCGATCGCGGGGCCGATCGTCACCTGCGTGCCGGGGAACAGCTCCTGCACCGCCTGCGCCATGACGTGTGCGCAGTCGTGGCGCAGAAGCGGCAGCGCCTCGGGGTCCTCCGCCCGCACGATCCGCACGGCGGCGTCTTTCGTGATCGGCCGGTCGAGGTCCCGCAGTTCGCCGTCGACCGCCACCGCCACGGCCACCTCGGCCAGCCGGCGGCCGATCGCGAGGGCCACCTCGCGGCCCGTCGGCGGCCGCTCGAACCGGCGGGTCGAGCCGTCCGGCAGGGTGATCGTCACCCCGCCCGGGCGAGCGTCGATCGCGCGGGGCTCGGCGGCGGTCTGCATGCGGTTCGGATCCGATCTCGTGACAGGAGGCGCTCGCGTCCCGGCGATCGGCCGGGCGCGCCGACGCAGGGTGCCGTCGCCGCGGCCGCGGTGTCAACCGCGGGAGACCTCAGCGCGCGGCCTCGCGCAGCATCCGGGCGTAGAGCTCGACCAGCCGCGGGCCCACCCGGCCGAGCGCGAAGCTCTCGGCGGCGAAGGCGCGGGCGCGGCCGGCGAGCCGCGCGCGCACCTCTTCGTCGAGGGCGAGCGCGCGCTCGAGCGCCCAGGCGAGCTCGGCCGG
>DAIOUO010000504.1:0-2062 GCA_036759485.1 Geminicoccaceae bacterium
CCGACAGATTGACCGCCACCACCAGCGGCGGCCGGCCGGCCGGCCGGGACCGCGGCGAGGAGGAGGGCCCCGAGCAGGCAGCGGGCGAGCCGGCCGGGGCCTCTCACGATCGGGCGCCGAGCCGCTCGCGGACGGCGGCCGCGAGCCGGTCGGCGGGCGGGATCCCGTCGGCGCGGAGCGCCTCGCCACTTGGTCCGTCGAGCAGGAGGAAGAGCGGTGGGTGGTCGTCGAGCCGGCCGGCACCGGGGGCGAGCTGGCGGAGCAGAGCGTCGAGGGCGGCCGGCTCGGCGCGGATCCAGAGCCAGTGGGGGCCGGCCCCGAGCGCGCGGGCCGTGGCGGAAAGCGCCGCCCGGCTGTCGCCGAACGGGTCGATCGACAGGCTCACGAGCCGCAGCCTCGGGCCCAGCAGCTCGGCGAGCCGGTCCTGGAGCTCGGCCATCACCGCGTTGGTGAGCGGACAGAGGCTCGAGCACCGGGTGAACACCGGGTTGAGGACGGCGAGCGAATCGCCCACCACGTCCGCCCAGAAGCGCAGCCGTCGACCGGCCGCATCTTCGACCGGCACCTCGCGGCGGCGGATGCGCACGGCGCGGAGCGCGGCTGCGAGCTCGGCACGGCCGGCTCGATCGCCGAGCGCGGCGAGCAGGGCGAGGCCGACGAGCAGGCGGCGTCGGGCGACGGTCATCGGGCTTCGACCTCCACGGAAAGGCTCGGCGCCCGGGCGAAGTCGAGGCCGAGGCCGGGGACGCGGAGAAGGAGCTCGTAGGCGCCGGCCGACGGGAAAGTGAGCTCGATCGCGAAGCGGCCCTCGCCGGACGCCCGGGCGGGTCCGCGGGCGAACCAGCCGGTCGCGGGCGAGAGGGCGAGGAACTCGGGCTCGCCCGGCACCGCTTCGGCCCCTTCGATCTCGAGGGCGAAGCTGGTGGGCCGGCCGGCGCGCGGGCGATCGGCGGGCGGTCGAAGGCGCAGGCGGGGGCCCTCGGGCGCGGCGGGCTCGGCGGCCGCGCTCGTGATCGGGAGCGGCAGGCAACGCGCCTCGGGCGGGTCGGTGAAGACGAGCACGAGCTCGCGGGCGGCGGCCGGGAGCGTGGTGGCGAGCTCGAACCGGCCGGGCCCGACCGCGACCGTCCCGAGCGGCTGGACCAGGAGGCCGGCCGCATCGGGGAATGGGACCGGCAGCGCGCTCGACGGTGCCAGCATCGCTCCCTCGCCGTGGAGGAAGACGCGCCGCTCGGCCGGGGCCAGGATCAGCGCGGACCGACCGTCCGGGCTCGCCGCGAGGCGCGGCAAAGAACCCGCCGGGCCGCGCGGGGCGGTGCCGGCGGCGAGCAGGGCGAGCGGCGGCAGCCGGCCCGGCTCGACCTCGGCGAGCGGCAGGAGCCCGATCCGGGCCGAGCCGGCCGGTGCCAGATAGGCCTGGCCGGCGGAGAGCGCGATCTCCTCGATGCCGTCCTCGGGGGCGAGCGCGCCGATCGCTCGGCCGGTGGTCGCATCCAGCAGGGTCACGACGCCTGCCGCCCGACTCGTCGCCAGGACGATGCGCTCCTCGCGATCGGCAGCGAGCCGGTCGACCGGAGCCGCGAGCGGGGTGCGGGCGAGGAGCGCGAGCTCGTCGACATCGAGGCTCGCGAGAGCGTCCTCGCCGGCCGCCAGGAGAAGGCGCTTCTCGGGCAAGAGCAGGAGCGCACGGACCGGCTCGGCGAGGATCGTGCGCAGGGCGAAGGCGTCGGCGGGCTCGATCAGCTGGAGGCCCGAGGGACCGCCCGCCCAGATCCGTCCGCCGATCGGATCCGCCAGGAGCGTGCGGGCGGGTCCGGGAAGATCCGTCCTGGCCCGCTCGTGCCCCTCGGGATCGAGGATCACGAGGCGCCCGTCGGCCGTGGCGATGGCGACCTTGCCATCGGGGAGGAGCGCGAGCGCCAGCGCCGCGGCGATCGGCAGGAGCTCGAAGCGGCCCGCGCCGGTGAGGTCGACCCGAGCGAGGCCCGTCTCGGGCAGTGCCGCCCAGAGAACGGCCCGACGCGGGTCGAGGAGGGCGGTGGTGGGGGTAGCGGGCAGGCGC
>DAIOUO010000505.1:0-2030 GCA_036759485.1 Geminicoccaceae bacterium
GCCCGAGCGAGGGCCTGCGTCTCGGAGCCCAGGGTCGGCTGCGCGCGCGGGCGGCACTCGCCTGGGTGATGCTGGCGCACGAGCCGGCTCGGGTCGCGCCCGGACCGACCGGCGCGCCGACGCTCGTGCCGAGCGCCCTCGAGAGCGATCCCGGGCTCTGGGTGGCCCGCCGGCAGGCGGTCCGCGCCGCGCATCGGGCGTCGGGCGAGGTCCCGCCGCTCGTGATCCGTGCCGAGGCCGGCGAGTGCCTCGAGGTGGTCCTCCAAAACTGCCTCGCCGGTGCCGCGACCGGCCCCGATGGACGGGAGAGTGCCCGCTGCGCGTCCGTGCCACCCGACGCCCGCATCGCCGCCCTCGATCCGGCTCTCGGCCGCGGCGACGCGAACGACGTCGACATCGACCTCCTGCCCCGGATCGTCGGCCTCAACCTGCAGGACCTCGCACCGTCCTACAGCGTCGGTCTCCGGCCGCAGATCGTGGGGCAGGACTTGCTCGCCGATCCGAGCCCGATCGGCGCCAACGTCCCGACCGGCGCCGACGGCGCGCCCGATCCCGACCGGCTGCGCGGCCTGCGGCCGGGCGAGGCCCGCGCCCTCTCCTGGTGGGCCGGCATCGTCACGACCCGCTCCTGCGATCGGCCCGACCCCCCGCCCGCCTGCGCCCGGGAAGGGGTGAGCCACGTGGTCGACCGGCATGCCCTGCCGCTCGGCGTCGTCAATCTCGTGCCGACCGGAGACCCGCTCGAGCACGGCCAGCACCATCTCCTCGGCGTGCTCGTGGTCGAGACGGCGGGCGGCCGCTGGCTCCTCCCGGTCGACCCGACCCGGGCCCGGCCCGAGCGGCCGGAAGACTGGGTCCGGGTCGACGAGCCGGTTCCGGTGGACGCCGCGAACGCCGCCCGGCCGTCGCTCGACGTGCAGCGCAACGGCGGCCTCGAGGCCCGCATCCTCGTGACCAACGCCGCCCTCGCCCACGAGGAGTGGCGGCGCGAGCACGTCCTGCTCTACGCGGACGGCCTGGGCGAGCACTACCGTGCCCCGGCGACCACCACCTTCCGTGCCGTCCCCTCCTGCCGGGTCTGCGACGACAGCTACGATCTCGGCAGTCGGGCGGTCTCGGGAAGGACTGCCCCCTTCTTCGCCCGTCTGGGCCTCCTGCCCTGGACGGATACCGGCCGATCGGACGGTGCGCCGACCCCGATCGACTACAACCGTGTCGTCTTCCCGCCCGAGTTCTTCGCGGCTCCCGACCCCGCTACCCGCACGCTGCGCGCGTCGGCAGGCGAGATCGTCGCCCTTCGCGTGGCGCAACCCTACGGCCGGGCCCGCCAGCACGCCTTCACCGTCCAGGGCCACGACTACCCCGACCTGTTGCCGCACTTCGGCTCGCCCTCCGCGGTCCTCGTCTCTCCCGCTCGATCCTTCACCGCCACGCTCTGCCGCCGTTGGGATCCGCGCGAGCACTTCGCGGGCGCGCCGCCGTGGTACGGCTTCGAGGACCGGCCCTGCCTCGAGGGCGGGGCGCGGGAGGGCCGCTGGCTCTGGCGCGACGGGCCGGCGATGTTCTTCGCGGGCGGCATGTGGGGCATCTTCGAGGTCGCGCCGGCGGCCGGCCCCTGAGCCGGGGAGCGGGCGAATGCGGCCGCGCGACGCCGCCGCCGGTCTCCTGGCGCTCTTGGTATCGCTCGCGCCCGTGGAGCGGCCGGGGGCCTTCGAGGTCACGCTCGAACTCCGGGACGAGGCCGGAGCCCCGCTCGCCAGCGCCGCGCCCGCGGCAGCCGTGCGACTCCTGATCGAGGTGCGCGACCCGCTCACCGGCTGGCCGCCCGCCGTCCCGCCGCGCGCCTGGCTCGCGGCACCGCGTACCGCCGAGGAGCCCTGTGCGCTCGCCGCCGCCCGGCTCGTCCAGCGCGGCGCCGACCCGATCCGCGAGCGGGCCCTCGACGGCTACCGCATCCTGCTGTTCGGCCCCTCGGGCGAACTCGCCCTGCTCGATCCGCGCTTCCGCCTCGCCTCGGCCCGCCTGCAGGG
>DAIOUO010000506.1:0-2009 GCA_036759485.1 Geminicoccaceae bacterium
CTTCGCCCCGCAACGCTGCCCGCCCCTGCCCACGGGCCCGGCCGAGCGGCGGGCCCTCGCCCGCGACCTCCTGCCGAGCCTCGTCCTGCCGCTCGCGCTGATCCTGGCCGTGCTCGGCTCGATCCTCGCGGGTGTCGCGACCGCCACGGAGAGCGCCTCGATCGGCGCGGTGGGCGCCCTCCTCTTCGCCCTCCTGCGGCGCCGCTTGTCCGCGGCGCTCCTGTGGGAGGCGATGCTCGGCACCGCGCGTACGACCGCGGTGATCTTCGCCATCCTGCTCGGGGCCTCGGTGTTCTCGCTCGTCTTCCGCGGCCTCGGCGGCGAGGCACTCGTGACCGACGCGCTCGCCGCCCTGCCCGGCGGACCGAGCGGGGCCCTCCTGGTGTGCATGTCGGTGATGTTCCTGCTCGGCTTCTTCCTCGATACCCTCGAGATCATCTTCGTCATGGTGCCGGTCTTCGGCCCGCCGCTCCTCTTCATGGGCCTCGATCCGATCTGGCTGGGTGTACTCATCGGCCTCAATCTGCAGACGAGCTTTCTCACCCCGCCCTTCGGCTTCACCCTCTTCTACATGCGCAGCGTCGCCCCGCCCTCGGTTCCGACCGCGGCGATCTGGCGGGGCGTCGTGCCCTTCGTCGCCCTCCAGCTCGTCGCCCTGGGCCTCGTCTGGGCCGTTCCCCGGACCGCCACCTGGCTGCCCGAGGCGATCTTCGGCACGAGCTTCGCACCGAGCGCCCCGGCCCGCACCGGCACCGGCCCGAGCCTGCAGGATCTCCTGGGCCCGGCGCCCCCCCTCGCTCCGTTCGAGCTGCCCCCGCTGCCCCCGGCCGGCCGGTGAGAAGCACCGCCCACCGTCTGGAAAGCCCGCGACCGGTCGTCTAAGAGGTCGGCCGGGAAGCCTGAGGGGAGGCGGGCGTGCAGGGGCTGTTGCGGCTGAGCGCGGCGATCGATGCCCTGAACCAGCGCATCGGCCGCACCGTCATGTGGCTGGTGCTCGTGGCGGTCCTGATCTCGGCCGCCAACGCTGTCGTGCGCAAAGTGTTCGACACGAGCTCGAACGCCTGGCTCGAGTTGCAGTGGCAGATGTTCGGGGCCGTGTTCATGCTCTGTGCCGCCTATACCTTACTGAACAACGAACATATTCGGATCGACATCGTCAACAGCCACTTCCCGAAGCCGGTTCGCGACTGGATCGACCTTCTGGGCCATCTTCTCTTCCTGATGCCGCTCGTGATCCTGATGCAGATCGACGGTTGGCCCTTCTTCTGGGCCTCCTGGCGGGTCGGCGAGCAGTCGATGAACGCGGGCGGCCTCCCGCAATGGCCGGCCAAGCTCCTGATACCGGTCGGCTTCCTGTTGCTCGCCCTGCAGGGGATCTCGGAGTTCGTCAAGCGGCTCGCCGTCATCCGCGGCCTGATCCCCGACCCGCACGCCACGACCGGCCCGCACGGCCACGTGGGCCCCGAGACCGAACACGCCGCCTGAATCCACTGCAGCCGGATCGCCGCCATGGAAGCCTTCCTCGTGCACAACATGGCGCCGATCATGTTCGGCGCCCTCGTCGTGATCCTGCTGCTCGGCTATCCGGTGGCCTTCGCGCTCGCCGCCAACGGCCTCGTCTTCGCCGTGATCGGCATCGAGCTCGGCCTCTTCCCGGCCAACTTCCTCCAGGCCCTGCCCGAGCGCGTCTACGGCATCATGACCAACGACACGCTCCTGGCGATCCCCTTCTTCACCTTCATGGGGCTGATCCTCGAGCGATCGGGCATGGCCGAGGACCTGCTCGACACGATCGGCCAGCTGTTCGGGCCGATCCGGGGCGGGCTCGCCTACGCGGTGGTCTTCGTGGGCGCGCTGTTGGCCGCCACCACGGGCGTGGTCGCCGCCTCGGTCATCTCGATGGGGCTGATCTCCTTGCCCATCATGCTGCGCTACGGCTACGACCGCGCGCTCGCCTCGGGTGTGATCGCGGCGTCCGGGACCCTCGCCCAGATCATCCCGCCCTCCCT
>DAIOUO010000507.1:0-1979 GCA_036759485.1 Geminicoccaceae bacterium
CCTGAGGGCCGTGGTGGCCGCCCGGTCCCCGGCCCTCAGGCCTTGTAGGGGATCGGGGCCGGGGCCTTGGCGACGGTCTCCATCGACAGGCCCTTCACCCATTCGAGGCCCTTGGTGCCGATCGGGTTCATGGTGAGCTCGGGCGGGAAGAGCACCATCCGGTCGAGCACCGGGAAGGGGTAGTCGGGGACGTGCTTGGAGAGGCCGATCAGCATGGGCTCGAGGCCCTGGCCGTCCTCGCGGATCTTCATTCGGCCCGTCAGATGGTCGAACTCGAGGCCGCGCAACGTGTTCATCAGCTGCTCGCGCGAGGGCCAGGCCCCGCCGTTGGCGGCAATCGCCTTCGTATACGCCGCTTCGAGGGCGAAGAGGGCCTGGGCCATGTGGAAGGTCGGGTAGATCGGGTAGAGCCCGAAGCGCTTGCGATATTCGGCCACGAAGCTCTTCAGGCGGTCGGTGTCCCTGGCGGTCGGGTGGAGGAACCAGTGGTCGCCGCGCGCGCCCACGATCACGCCCTCCGGCAGCGTCTTGCCGACCCGCTCGAGGCTCGATTCGGCGAGCGGCAGGACGAAGAGCGAGCGTTCGAAGAGCCGCCTTTCGGCCGCTTGGCGGACGAAGGTGTCGAGCTCGCCGCCCCAGCTCGTGGAGAAGACGACGTCGGGCCGCAGCGCCTGCAGGCGGGTGATCTCGGTCGAGAAGTCGGTGGCGCCGAATTTCGGGAAGAGTTCGGCGACGACCCGGATGCCGGGCTTGATGGCCTCCATGGCGGTCTTCCAGATCGCCCAGGAATCGCGTCCCCAAGCATAGTCCTGGTTGACCACGGCCACGGTCTGGACGTCGGGGCGGATCGAGAGCAGGTAGAGGAGCGGCGCCACGATCTCGGGCACCGCATTGGCCTGGGTGCGCACCGACCAGCGCCAATTTCCCTCCTCGAAGATCCGCTGGGTGCCGCAGTCCCACATGATGTTGGGCATCTTGAGCTCCTCGGCGAGCGGCGCCACGGCGAGGCAGCTGCCCGAGGAGATCGAGGCGAGCATGACGTCGACGTTCTCGTTCTGGACGAGCCGGCGGCACTCGCCCAGGAGGAAGTTGACCCCCGGTGCTTCGTCGATGACGAGGGCCTCGACCGGCACGCCGGCGATGCCGCCCTTGGCGTTGAGCTGCTCGATCAAGAGCTCGGCGGCGTTGCGGCCGGGCACGCCGAAGACCGAGGCGGGGCCGGAGAGGAAGGTCGAGATCCCGATGCGGATCCTGGCCGGCTTCTGCTGGCCGAGCGCACGCCTCGGCACGATCCAGGGAGCGGCGAGTACGGCCGTGGCGCCGGCGAACGCGGTGCGGCGGGTGAGCCGGGTCATGATCGCTGTCCTCCCCTGATCGATCGCCCGGTCCGCTGCCGGGCGTGCGACCTCGGAGCTAACGAGACCGCCCGCCGCTGGCAAGCCGCGCGGGCTCAATCCCCGATCGTCGCGGACGCTTCCTTCTTGTGACGGAGGAGCGCCATGAGCCGACGATCGCGCCAGCGCTGGCGGTGCGCGATCTCCTCGGCCAGAAGGCGCAGGCGGCGCGACCGCTCGATCTCGTCGAGCACGGGGCCGGTCCAGTCGGGGCGGGGCAGGGCACTCTTCAGGACCGAATCGAAGACGCTCCGGTAACGCACGACATAGTCGCGGATACCGCCCGGGGCGTTGAGATCGCCCACCTCGAAGGGCCCGGCGAAGCACCAGCGGAGTGCCAAGCCGTCGCGCAGGCCGATGTCGATCTCCTCGGCGGTGCAGATCCCCTCGGCCACGAGCTTGAAGGCCTCTTCCACCAGCGCCGCCTGCAGCCGGTTCATGACGAAGCCGTCGATCTCGCGAGTCATGCGGATGATCGAGTGGCCGAGGCCGCGCATCACCTCCTCGGCCGAAAGGATCGTCTCCATGCTGGTCCAAGGCGCGGGGCAGAGCTCCACCGCCGGGATCAGGTAGGGCGGGTTCAGC
>DAIOUO010000508.1:0-1959 GCA_036759485.1 Geminicoccaceae bacterium
ATCTCGCCGCGCCTCGAGCCGGGGACCGCTGGAGGGGTGGCCGAGCGGTCAAAGGCAGCAGACTGTAAATCTGCCGACGAACGTCTACGTAGGTTCGAATCCTACCCCCTCCACCACGGCCGAGCGGGTGTAGCTCAATGGTAGAGCTCCAGCCTTCCAAGCTGGCGGTGCGGGTTCGATTCCCGTCACCCGCTCCACACCGTCGAAGAGCCCTTGCGCAGCCGACGGGTCTGGCCTAAGGAGGCGTTCCGGGCGGTGGACGAGGGTCCGCGGCACGCTGCCGTTCGACTGCGTCCGGACGCGCCGGGTAGAGGAGTGTAGCTCAACTGGCAGAGCACCGGTCTCCAAAACCGGGGGTTGGGGGTTCGAGCCCCTCCACTCCTGCCACCCGGACCGGAACCCGGCACGCCAGCTAGGAAGCGATCTCCGCCCGAGCTCGGGTCGAAGGACGATGGCGAAGACGTCGCCGGCGCAGTTCGTTCGCGAGGTGCGCCAGGAGCTGCAGAAGGTCACCTGGCCCTCCCGCAAGGAGCTGGTCGCCACCACCTTGAGCGTGGTGGCGATGTCGGCCCTGGCGGCGCTCTTCTTCTTCTTGGTCGACCAGGTGCTCGCCTGGTTCGTGCAGCTCGCGCTCGGGATCGGTCGCTGATGGCCAAGCGCTGGTACATCATCCACGTCTATTCGGGCTTCGAGAAGAAGGTCCGCGACTCGCTGCGCGAGCAGGCCCAGCAGAAGGGCCTCGCCCACTATTTCGACGAGATCCTCGTGCCGATGGAGGAGGTGGTCGAGGTCCGCCGCGGCAAGAAGGTGCCGACCGAGCGCAAATTCTTCCCGGGCTACGTGCTCGTGAAGATGGAGCTCAACGACGAGACCTGGTCGCTCGTGCGCAACACCGGCAAGGTGACGGGCTTCCTGGGCCCGGGCGGCAAGCCCGCACCGATCCCCGACGCGGAGGCCGAGCGGATCATCCACCAGGTGGCCGAGGTCAAGGAGCACCCCAAGCCCACGATCAGCTTCGTGCCGGGCGACCAGGTGCGGGTCGCCGAGGGGCCGTTCGCCTCCTTCAGCGGCACGGTCGAGGAGGTCGACGAGGCGAAGGGACGGCTCAAGGTGCTGGTCTCGATCTTCGGCCGGGCGACGCCGGTCGAGCTCGAATATTCACAGGTGGAGCGGACCTGACGCCGCTCGCTCGTAGCGGGAGCGCCCGGCTCGGGCGCGCACGGACCGCGCAGGAGGAGAAGGCCGAATGGCCAAGAAGATCGTGGGCTACATCAAGCTGCAGGTGCCGGCCGGCAAGGCCAACCCGTCGCCGCCCATCGGGCCGGCGCTGGGTCAGCGCGGCCTCAACATCATGCAGTTCTGCAAGGAGTTCAACGCCGCCACCCAGGGCCTCGAGCCCGGCATGCCGATCCCGGTCGTGATCACGGCCTATGCCGATCGGACCTTCAGCTTCACGACCCGCACGCCGCCCGCCTCCTACTATCTCAAGAAGGCGGCGGGGCTCGAGAAGGGCAGCCAGCAGCCGGGCAAGGCGGCACCGGTGGGCAAGGTCACGATGGCGCAGATCCGCGAGATCGCCCAGGCCAAGATGAAGGACCTGAACGCGGTCGATCTCGAGGGCGCGGTCGAGATGATCAAGGGCTCGGCGCGCTCGATGGGCCTGCAGGTGGTGGAGTGAGGCCATGGCGCGCATCGGCAAGCGGATGAAGGCGGCGCTCGCCCTGGTCGACCGGACCAAGGCCCTGCCGCTGCCGGAGGCGGTCAAGCTCGTCAAGCAGACCGCGAAGGCCAAGTTCGACGAGACGATCGAGCTGGCGCTGGCGCTCGGCGTCGACCCGCGGCACGCCGATCAGATGGTGCGCGGCACGGTGACGCTGCCGCACGGCACCGGCAAGACGGTGCGGGTGGCGGTGTTCGCCCGCGGCGAGCGGGCCGAGGAGGCGAAGGCGGCGGGGGCCG
>DAIOUO010000509.1:0-1958 GCA_036759485.1 Geminicoccaceae bacterium
CCCTCCTCCGCCTCCTGCGAGCCCAGCAGAGGCGGCGGGGCGGGTCGACGCGGCCGCGCTTCCCGCCCGCCGCGCGACGCGCTAGAGCCGCAGGCGAGCCGGCCGGAAGCTCCGGAGGAGGGAAACCCGTGATCATCGACCACCGCACCTACACGCTCCATCCGGGCAAGCTCAAAGCCTGCCTCGAGGTCTACGAGAGCAAGGGCTACCCGATCCAGACCAAGTATCTGGGCGAGCCCTTCGGCTGGTTCACCTCCATGGACATCGGCGAGCTCAACCAGGTCGTCCACATGTGGGCCTACGAGGATCTCGCCGACCGCGCCCGCCGGCGTGCCGCGCTGCAGGCCGACCCGGCCTGGGCCGAGTACCTGGCCGCGGCCACGCCGCTGATCCAGCACATGGTCAACAAGATCTTGAGCCCGGCGCCTTTCTTCACGCCCAAGCGCTGAGGGCGGGCCGGTGGACCTGACCCTCGACCCCGCCCTCGAGGATCTGCGCGTCCGGGTGGCGTCCCACGTCGAGACGCGCCTGTTGCCCCTCGAGGAGGATCCTTCGACCTGGGGCGAGGGCGAGCAGATCCGCGAGGACCTCGTCGCGGAGCTGCGCGCCGAGATCAAGGGGCAGGGTCTGTGGTGCCCGCAGATGCCGGTCGAGCGCGGCGGGCTCGGCGTCGGCCCCGTCGGCATGGCGGTGCTCTACGAGGAGATGGGCCGTTGCCGCTTCGGCCCGGTCTGCTTCAACTGCGCCGCCCCCGACGACGGCAACATGTGGGTGCTCGAGAAGACCGGCACCCCCGAACAGAAAGCTCGCTGGCTCGACCCGATCGTCGAGGGCCGGGTCCGCTCGGCGATCGTCATGACCGAGCCGCATCCGGGCTCGGGCTCCGATCCGGCCGGCATGATGCTGACCCGGGCCGAGAAGCGGGCCGACCGTTACCTCGTCCGCGGCCGCAAATGGTTCATCACCGGCGCCGAGGGGGCGAAGCACTTCATCCTCCTCGCCCGCACCTCCGACGATCCGCGCCGCGGGCTGACCGCCATGCTGTTCCACGCCGACCAGCCCGGCTGGCGGATCCTGCGGCGGATCCCGATCATGGGTCCCGAGGAACACGGCGGCCATTGCGAGCTCGAGTTCGACGGCCTCGAGGTCCCCTTCGAGAACGTGCTCCTGGGCGAGGGGCTCGGCATGAAGGTGACCCAGATCCGCCTCGGCATGGCTCGGCTCACGCACTGCATGCGCTGGCTCGGCATGGCTCGCCGGGCGCTCGAGATCGCTCTGCCCTGGGTCCGCGAACGCCGAGCCTTCGGCACCACGCTCGCCGAGAAGGAGAGCGTCCAGGGACTCCTGGGCGAGGCCGCGATGCGGATCACCGTCGGCCGTCTCCTCGTCATGCGGGCGGCGGTCAAGATCGCCCGAGGCGAAAAGGCCCAGGCCGAGGTCTCGATGGCCAAGATCCAGGTCGCCGACGCGCTCCACGGCGCGATCGACACCGCCATCCAGCTCCTCGGCGCCAAAGGCTATTCCAAGGACACGCCGCTCGAGTGGATGTACCGCTACGCCCGCCAGGCGCGGCTCGTGGACGGTGCCTCGGAGGTCCATCGCATGTTGGTCGCCCGCCATCTCCTGGCCGAGGGGCGGGACTTCTTCGCATGGCCCTGAGGAACGCATGGCCCTGAGGTTCGCGTGAGCGCGGGCGATACCGCGGCCGAACCCCTCGATCGCAGCGCCCGCGGCCGGCTCGAAGCCTGGCTCGAGGGTGCACTCGGTGCCGGGCGCGTCCGGCTCGGAACGGTCGTTCGGCTCTCCGGCGGGGCGATCCAGGACAATCTCGGTCTCGAGCTCGAGGTCGAGGGCGGCCCGCGCGCCGGGCGGCACGCCCTCGTGCTGCGCCGCGACGCGCCCTCGACCGTGGCCGTGAGCCGGTCGAGGCTCGAGGAATACGCCCTTCTGGTCGTCGC
>DAIOUO010000510.1:0-1942 GCA_036759485.1 Geminicoccaceae bacterium
GCGCAGGGGCCCGGCCGCGCAGCAGGAGGCGGGCGCGAAACGGCCTCTCGGCGAGCAGGAGCGGATCGGCGCCCGGGCTTTCGAGCGGCCCGGGATCGAGCAGCGCGAGGGCGGGTGTCCTAGCCACGCAGCCGCGTTCCTTCGCGGTCGAGGAAGCAGGGGGCGCCGACCGCCACTTCCACACTCGGCCGATCGGCGGCCCACACGAGGAGCCGCCGGCCCGGCCGCGCGAGATCGCCGCGCAGGAGGCCGAGGGCGATCGTCCGGCCGAGGGTCGGCGAGCGGGCGGCCGAGGTCACGTGGCCGAGCGGAACCGTCCCGGGCCCCTCGCTCTCGACGAGCTGGCCACCCACGGCCGGCAGGGCGTGCGGATCGACCGGCACGAGGCCCACGAGCCGCGGGCGATCGGGCCGGCGGTGCTCGGGGAGCTCGAGCGAGCGGCGGCCGAGGAAGTCCCCCTCCGCCCGCAAGAGCCGCTCGAGGCCGAGATCGCGCGGGGTGATCGTGCCGTCGGTCTCGTGGCCCACGAGGATGTAGCCCTTCTCGAGGCGGAGCGTGTGCGCTGCCTCGAGGCCGTAAGCCGTGGGCTCGAGGTCGGGGCCGAGCCGCTCCAGGGTCTCGACCACCTCGAGCGCCCGGCTCGCCGGCACGTGCAGCTCGTAGCCGAGCTCGCCCGTGAAGCTCACCCGCAGGATCCGGACCGGCACCGTGCCGATCCGCCCCGCGCGCCAGGTCATGTGCGGGAAGGCCTCGGGCGAGAGGTCGACCCCGCTCGCCGCGCGGCACAGCAACAGGCGCGACTTCGGCCCCTGGACGGCGATCACCGCGCGGCCTTCGGCCACGGGCGTGATCCAGACCTCGAGCTCCGGCCACTCGGTCTGCGCCCAGCGCTCGAGCCAGGCATGGAGACGGGCCGCCCCGCCCGTGGTGGTCGACAGCAGGAACCGGTTCGGCCCCAGTCGACAGACGACCCCGTCGTCGAGGACCGTGCCGTCGTCCTTCAGCACGAGCCCGTAGCGGCAGCGGCCGATCGGCAGGCCACGGACCTCGATCGTCCAGATCCGCTCGAGGAAGGTGGCCGCGTCCTTCCCCTGCACGTCGATCGCTCCGAGCGTGCTCGCATCCGCGAGGCCGACCCCCGTGCGCACCGCCCGGCATTCGCGCTCGACCGCCGCCTCGAGGCTCTCGCCGCGGCGGGGAAAGGCGGTCGGCCGCTTCCAGGAGCCCACGTCCTCGAAGCGGGCACCTCGGGCCTCGGCCCAGGCGTGCAAGGGCGTGCGGCGGATCGGCCGGAAGAGGTCGCCGCGATGGACCCCGGCGATCGCCCCGAAGCTCGCGGGCGTCCAGGGCGGCCGCATCGTCGTGGGAGCGAGGGCCGCGATCGGCCGGCCCGAGAAAGCGGCCGAGAGGGCGAGCGCGGTCGTGGCCGAGGTCTTGCCCTGATCCGTCGCCATCCCGGCCGTCGTCCAGCGCTTGCCGTGCTCGATCGCGGCGTAACCCTCGCGCACCGCGAGCTCGAGATCGGCCACGGTGACGTCGTTCTGGAAATCGACGAAGCTCGCCTTCGGATCGGCCCGCCAGATCGCCTCGAGCGCCCAGGGCGGCGAGGCCGGCGCCGGGGCCGCCTCCTCGACCGCGGGCAGCGCCTCGCCCGGGGCGGGAAGACCGAGCGCTCCGAGCAGCCGGCGGACGGCGGCGTCGGCCTGGCCGAGCCCTTCCGCGAGCGTCGCGGCACCGGCCGCGGCACCCGCGATCGCGAGCCAGGAGGGTCCGCTCGTGGGCAGAAACGCCGCCGCCTCCTCGTCCCAGGCGAGCGCACCGCCGGCCTGGCTCCAGAGCTGGACCGACGGCGTGAAGCCGCCCGCCACGAGCAGGCCGTCGCAGGCGACCGTCCGCTCGGCCCGGGCCCTGTCCGCTTCGAGCGACGCGAGGATGGCTGCCT
>DAIOUO010000511.1:0-1942 GCA_036759485.1 Geminicoccaceae bacterium
CCAGGCGACCGACATCGAGATCCACGCCCGCGAGATCCTGCTCATGAAGCAGCGGACCGTGGCCGTGAGCCGGTCGAGGCTCGAGGAATACGCCCTTCTGGTCGTCGCGCACCGGGCCGGCGTTCCGGTGCCGGAGCCCTGGTGCGCTTGCCCCGATCCCGCGGTTCTGGGTGGCCCCTTCTACCTGATGGCCCGGGTCGCGGGCGAGGCGCGTGGCGCACGGCTCGTGAAAGACCCGGCCGTGCTCGCCCGCGGCGAGGATCTGGTGGCCGAACTCGGGCGTGTGCTCGCCGGCATCCACGCGCTGCGGCCGCCTCTCCCCGATCTGCCCTTCCTCGAGCCCCCGAGCGATCCGCTCGCCGCTCGGATCGCCGAGCTGCGTGCGCACCTCGACCGGCTCGGCGAGCCGCAACCGGTGCTCGAGTGGGGCCTGCGTCTGCTCGAGCGGGCGCGCCCCGGCTCGGGCGAGCTCTGCCTCGTGCACGGCGATTTCCGCACGGGCAACCTGATGCTCCGCGAGGGCCGGCTCGTGGCAGTGCTCGACTGGGAGTTCGCCTGTCTCTCCGATCCGCTCGAGGATCTCGGCTGGATGCTCGCCAAGTGCTGGCGGTTCGGCGCCGTCGAGCGGGAGTGCGGCGGCCTCGGTCCGCGCGAGCCGTTCCTCGCCGCCTACGAGGCCGCCTCCGGCCGGCGGGTCGATCGCCGGGTGGTCCGCTTCTTCGAGCTCCTCGCCACCCTGCGCTGGGCGGTCGTGGCGCTCCTCCAGGCCGAGCGCCACACGAGCGGCCGCGAGCGTTCCCTCGAGCTCGCCCTCACCGCGCACATCGTCCCCAGGCTCGAGGCCGACGTGCTCGACTACGCGGCACTGCTCGAAGGGGAGGGAGCATGAGCCTGCCCGCCGATCTGGTCGACCTCCTCGAGACCGCCCGCGCCCTGTTGCGCGAGAAGATCGCGCCCTCGGTACCGGTCGAGCTGCGCTTCGAGACCGCCATGGTCGCCAACGCGATGGCGATCGTCGCTCGTGCCGCCGCGGGCGGGCTGCCCGGTTCGGCCGAGGCCGAGGGCCTCGCCCGGCTCTACCCCGAGGCCGTCGGCGAGAGCCCCGAGGAGCTCCGCCGCCGGCTCGTGGCCGACATCCGTGCCGGACGAATGGACGCGACCGGCCGCCGGCTCGCGGCCTACCTGCTCTGGCCGCGCGTGCGCGAGCGGCTCGCGCTCTCGAGCCCGGAATATCGCACGGGCCTCTGACGTCCGCGGGAGGGATCGGCCGAGGCGTGGTTCGGCCGCCTTGCCGGTGGGCCGAGCAGTCGGTAGGAGCGAACGGCACCGGGCGCCCCGGCCACGGGCTCCGCGACGACGCGACACGAGCAGAAGGTCGCCCCGATGAAACGCCTCTTCCGGTCGCTGGCGGGACACGTCCTCCTTCTGGCCAGCCTGGTTTCTCTCGCCGGCTGCGGCGATCCGACGCTCCGCTCCGAGATCGGTCCCACGATCGATGCCCTCTCCTTCGAGCCGCCGGCCGCCGCGAGGGCGCGGGCCGCGGCGGCCGAGAGCGGTCGGACGACCGGAGCGGTCCCGCCGCGCGGGCGGCCCGAAATCTTTCTCGCCCGTGGTGCCGGAGCCGTGCCGCCGCGCCCGCCCGGCGTGCAGCGCACGCCCGACGGTGTCCAGGTGAGCCTCGATGGCGCCGACGTGAAGGAGGCGGTCCGCGTCGTGCTCGGCGACATCCTGCGCCGGCCCTTCACGATCGACCCCCGGGTCGCCGGCACCGTGACGCTTTCGACCGCCGGACCGGTCGCCGAGCGGGACCTGCTGCTCGTCCTGGAGACGGCCCTGCGGATGGTGGGCGCCGGGCTCGCCGAGAGCGGCGCCGGCTATGTCGTGGCGCCGGCCGAGGAGCTCGTCGGCAAGGCCGAGCTGCGCACCATCGGCGGGACCCAGC
>DAIOUO010000512.1:0-1924 GCA_036759485.1 Geminicoccaceae bacterium
CCGTGAGCCGACGGCTCGCCGCGCTCCTTCTGCTCGCCCTCGGCCTCGCCTTCGGCGAACCCGGCGCGGCCGCGGAGCGGACGGCGCTCGTCGTCGGCAACCAGGACTATGCGGTGCTGCCCGACCTGCCCAATGCCGGCGCCGACGCCCGGCTCGTGGCCGGCCGTCTCGAGCGGGTCGGCTTCACCGTCACCCTCGCCACGGAGCTCGATCGGGCCGGCCTTTCTCGGGCCCTCGACGGCTTCCTCGCCGCCGCCCGCGGCAAGGAGGCCGCACTCGTCTATTTCGCCGGCCACGGCGTCCAGGTCGACGGCGTCAACTGGCTCCTGCCGACCTCGGCTCGGATCGAGAGCCGCGAGGATCTCGGCCGCGAGGGTCTGGCCCTGGACCGGCTCCTCGAGCGGCTGCGCGAGGCCGGCCCCGAGATCGGCATCGTCGTGCTCGATGCCTGCCGCGACAACCCGCTCGGGGCGCTCTCGGGCTCGGCGCCGATGGGGGCTTCCCGCGGCTTTCGGCCGAGCCGCGGCCTCGCCCGCACCGGGGCGCCCACCGGCCTCTTCATCGCCTACGCCACGGCGCCGGGCCAGGTCGCCTTCGACGGCCCGCCCGGCGGCAACGGACCCTTCGCCCGAGCCCTCGCCGCCCTGATCGAGCAGCCCGGGCTCGAGGTCTCGATCCTGTTCCGCCGGGTCCGGGAGCAGGTCATGGCGATGACCGCCGGGCTGCAGCAGCCCTGGACCGAGGAGTCGCTCACCCGCGAGCTCTACCTCGTGCCGCCCGATCCGGCATCGCCGGACCCGCTCGCACGCCTCAACCGGGCGCTCGCCGACGCCGATCCCGGCCGCCGCGCCGTGGCGCTCGCCGAACTCGCCCGGGCCGAGCCCGCGAGCGGCCCCGGTCGGCTCGCCTCGGCCCGCCTCGCGGGCGAGCGGGCGCGCCTCGCCCGCGGCCGGGTCGCCCCGGATCCCCTCGGCGCCGCGTTCGCCGACCGCCAGCGGGTTCTCCTCCTGGCCGGCACCCCGGCGGGCACCCTCGCCGCCGACGCCTATGCCACCCTGCACGGGAGCCCGCCGCCGCGGATCGAGCGGCTCACCCGCGGCTTCCGCCCGGGGACCGGCGCGAGTGCCCCCGGATCGGCCGCACCCGCCCCGAGCGGCGGCCCGACTGCCGATCGGATCGTCTGGCCGCTCGTCGAGCGTGCCGGTCGAAGCGAGCTGATCGAGAGCTTCCTCGCCCTCTTCCCTTCGAGCGCACACGCCCTCGAGGCGGGCTGGCGGTTCGACACGCAGGGCGTGGCGCTCGGCCGCTACCCGAACGAGGTCGACGCCGAGCCGGCGATCGCCGCCTGCCTCCAGGCCGTGGCGGCGCACCCCGAGATCGCCCGCTTCCGCGGCCAGCTCGGCCGCGCCCGGGTGCTGGCCGGCCGCTACGCCGAAGGCATCGCGGACCTCGAGGCCGCATCCGAGGCCGGTCATCTGGCCGCCCGCTGGATGCTCGGCTCGCTGCTCGTCGAGGGCCGTGGCGTGCCGGCCGATCCGGCGCGGGGAATCGCCCTCCTGCGCTCGGCCGCCGAGGCCGGCGATCCGGGTGCCATGAACGAGCTCGGCCGTCTCGCCTCGCGCGGCGGACCCGTGCCGAGGGATCGCGACCGCGCGGTCGACTGGCTCGAGCGGGCGGCCGCGGCCGGCCACACCTTCGCCTACAACAATCTCGGCGCCCTGCTCCTCCAGGAGGGCGCCGCCGCCCGCGCCAAGGAACTCTTCACCGCCTCGGCCGAGGCCGGGGACATGTTCGGGTGGAACAATCTCGGCTGGCTCTACGAAACGGGTCGCGGCGTCGAGCGCGATCTCCCGACCGCGCTCCGCTGGTACACTCGCGCCGCCGAGGCCGGCCAGCCGCACGCCTTCCTCAACCTCGCCCGGCT
>DAIOUO010000513.1:0-1908 GCA_036759485.1 Geminicoccaceae bacterium
CCCCAGCGCCGCCACGGCCTCGGCCACGACGAGCGGTGGCAGGTCGCGTGCTTCGGCTTCGGCCAGAATCGCCTCGAGGCGCCGGTCGATCACCGAAAGACGCGCCCGCACCCGGTCCGGATCGTAGCCGCCCGGGTCGAGCTCGGCCGTGGCGGCGATCACGCCACCGGCATTGATCACATAGTCGGGCGCGTAGAGGATGCCGCGGCGATGCAACAGGACGGCCGTTTCGGGTGTGGCGAGCGGGTTGTTGGCCGCTCCGGCCACGACCGCACAGCGCAGCCGATCGACTTCGAAGGGACCGATCGCGCCGCCGAGCGCACAGGGGGCGAGGACCTCCGCCTCGACCTCGAGGATCGCCTCGGGCGGCACCGGTCGAGCGCCGAGCCGATCGACGGCGTTCGCCAGCTTGGCGGGGTCGAGGTCGCTCACGAGGAGCCGTGCCCCGGCCTCGGCGAGGAACGTGGCGAGCGGCATGCCGACCGCCCCCAGTCCTTGCACGGCCACCCGCACGCCCTCGAGCCGATCGCTACCGAGCCGATGACGCAGGGCGACGCGCAGGCCGCGCAGCACACCGAGTGCGGTCATCGGGCCGAGATCGCCCGCCCCGGCGCTGCGGCCCAGCACGTAGCGGCTGCCGCGGGCGATCGCGTCCATGTCGGCGGGCGTGGTGCCGCTGTCCTCGCCCGTCCAGTAGCGGCCGCCGAGCCGCTCGAGGGCGCGGGCGAAGGCCGCCCAGAGCGCGGCGGTCTTGTCGGTCCGCGGGTCGGCCCGGATCACCGCCTTGCCGCCCGCGAAGGGCAAGCCCGCGAGCAGCACCTTGCGGCTCATCGCCCGGGCGAGCGCGCGGGCCTCCTCGATCGCTGCGGCCTCGTGCGGGTAGGCCCGCATCCGGCAGCCGCCGACCGCGGGACCGAGGAGCGGCGTGTCGAGGGCGATCACCGCCCGAAGCCCGCTCTCCCGGTCTTCCACCCGGTGGACCGTGACGTCGTCCCGTCCCGTGCCCCGCGCGCGCGGTTCCTCGCGCATGGCGTCCTCCCTGCGGCGATCGCGGCGCCGAGCGTAACGGGGGCGGCGAGGCGGGCGCTGTGAGCTTCTCCACACGGCTCGGGGCTTACTCGGAGCCGGCACCGGTCGGGCCGCTCCTCGTGCTCGCCGGCACCACCGCGAGCGGCAAGTCGGCGCTCGCGCTCGCGCTCGCCGAGCGGATCGGCGCCGTGATCGTCAACGCCGACAGTCAGCAGCTCTTCGCCGATCTGCCGATCCTCACCGCCCGGCCGACGGCGGTGGAGGAGGAGCGGCTGCCGCACCGGCTCTACGGCGTCCTCGGTCCCCGCGAGCAGCCCTCGGCGGGCCGCTGGCTCGCCCTCGTGCTGCCGCTCCTGATGGAGCTCGCCGCCGCCGGGCGGCCTTCGATCCTGGTGGGCGGCACCGGCCTCTATCTCGAGGCCCTGCTGCACGGCCTCTCACCGATCCCCGAGGTACCCGCCACCTTGCGCGGCCGTCTCCTCGAGGAGAGCCGGGAGATGCCGACGTCCGCGCTCTACGCCCGGCTCGCCCGACTCGACCCCCTGAGCGCCGCCCGCGTGCGCCCGACCGATCGGCAGCGGATCCTCCGCGCCCTCGAGGTGCTCGAGGCCACCGGCCGACCGCTCGCTCTCTGGCAGGAGGAGCCGCGCCGCCCGCTCGTCCGCCCGCGTGCGCTCCTGGGCGTGGCGCTCTTGCCACCCGCCGAGCTCACCGGTCCGCGGATCGCGCGGCGGCTCGAGGCGCAGCTCGAAGCGGGTGCCCTCGAGGAGGTCGCGGCGCTGGCCGCGACCGAGCCCGGCTTCGCCGAGGCGGCACGCAGCGGCCGTATCGAGCCCTGGCCGATCCTCAAGGTGCACGGCTGCCGCGAGCTCTTGACGG
>DAIOUO010000514.1:0-1906 GCA_036759485.1 Geminicoccaceae bacterium
TCTCGGCATCGGCTCGCCGCACCGGCCCTTCGAGCCCGAGGGCGGCCGGCAGCGTCTCGGCCCGACACAGCCGATCGCCCGCGACCAGCGCCAGGACCGGCCGCTCGCCCACGAGGAAGACGAGCGTCTTGACGATCTGGCCGACCGCCACGCCGAGGGCACGGGCGGCATCCTCGGCCGTGCGCGCGCTCGCCTCGAGCGTCAGCGGCACGGCCTTCGATCCCGCGGCCTCGAGCGCCGAGCGCACCCGCTGCACGGCCGGCCGGTCCAGGATCGCCCGCACCGCTTCGCTCACAGCGGCGGCAATGCGATGGTGGCGCCGGTCTGCGGCACGTCGTAGCCGCGCTGCACGGCCGGCCGCTCGGCGATCGTCCGGTACCAGCGGGCGACGTTCGGATAGTCCGCCCAGTCGATCCGGTGCCACTCCCAACGGGCGATCCAGGGGAAGGTCGCGATGTCGGCGATCGTGTAGTCCCGGCCCGCGAGATAGGGGACCTCGCCGAGCCGCCGGTTCATGACCCCGTAGAGCCGTTTCGCCTCGGTGTGGTAGCGCTGCTCGGCATAGGGTGCCTTGCCCGGGTTGAAGCGCAGGAAATGGTGGAGCTGGCCGAGCATCGGCCCGATCGAAGCCATCTGGAAGAACAGCCATTCGAGCGTGGCGATCCGCTTCGGCCGGTCCATGGGCAAGAAGCGCGCCGTCTTCTCGGCGAGATAGATCAAGATCGCGCCCGATTCGAACACGCTCTGGCCGTTGGCACGATCGACGATCGCAGGGATCTTGTTGTTCGGGCTGATCTTGAGGAAAGCCGGCTCGAACTGTTGGTCACGGTTGATGTCGACCGCGTGCACCGTATAGGGCAGACCGCATTCCTCGAGCATGATCGAGATCTTGCGGCCGTTGGGCGTCGACCAGGTGTAGAGATCGATCATCGCGGCCTCCCCGGGCACCTGCCGCGGCCGCTTCTAGCGGCGGCCGGCCCGCTCGCGAAGGTCCGCCCGGTCGCATCCCGCCCACCCCGATCCGGCTTCCGCCTTCCGGTGGATCGTGGCATCGCTCGGCCGATAGCGCGGGAGGCGAACGCATGCACGAGGCGGTATTCCTCGGGATCGCGGCGGCTTACGAGAACCCGGTGCGCGAACGGCTCGAGACCCCCTGGCGGCTCACCGTTCTGCCCGAGAACGCCGGCCCGGCTGCGGTGGCGGCCGCTCTGGGTCGGGCGGATGCGGTCGTCTCGACCCGCCTCGACCGCTCGATGCCGCTCGGGCCCCGGGTCCGCCTCGTCCAGGTGGGCGGTGCGGGGCTCGATGCGATCGACCTCGAGGCGGTGCCGGCCGGCGCCTGGCTCTGCAACGCCTTCGGCCACGAGGACGGCATGGCCGAGTACGTTCTCCTCGCGATCCTCGCCTGGCGCCACCGGCTGCTCGAGATGGCGGCCGGCTTCAGGGCCGGCTCCTGGCGCTTCTCGGGCCATGTCGGCGATCCGCCGCACGGCGAGGTGGCGGGGGCCACCCTCGGCATCGTCGGGCTCGGCCGGATCGGCCGGGCGGTCGCCCGCCGGGCCCAGGCGCTGGGCCTTCGAGTGATCGCCTGCAACCGCTCGCTCGTGCCCGATCCGCCGGTGGACGAGCTCGTGCCCTGGAGCCGGCTCGACGAGCTCCTGCCGCGCGTCGATTTCCTGGTCCTCACCTGCGCCCTCGACGAGACCACCCGCGGCCTGATCGACGCCCGCCGCCTCGCCCGCCTGCGCCCCGAAGCGGTGCTGATCAACGTCGCCCGCGGGCCGGTCTGCGTCGAGGCCGATTTGTTCGAAGCGTTGCGGGCGAAGCGGATCGGCGGGGCCGTGTTGGACGTCTGGTGGCGCTATCCGAGCCCGGGCGAACCCGCCCCGCGCCCCGCCGCCATCCC
>DAIOUO010000515.1:0-1890 GCA_036759485.1 Geminicoccaceae bacterium
GAGCTGCGCCGCTTCGTGGCGGGCCGGGCGACCCGGCCGTGGCGCGCCTTCCTGGCCGGGCTCTTCGTGACCCTGCTCCTGCAGAGCGGCACCGCGGTGGCGCTCGTCACCGCCTCCTTCGCCGGCCGCGGCCTCGTTCCGGCGGCGAGCGGGCTCGCCCTCCTCCTGGGTGCCGATCTCGCGAGCGCCGCCCTGCCGCAACTCCTCGCCCGCGGCCCGGGCCTTCTCCAGCCGGCGCTGCTCGCCCTGGGCGTCGGCCTGTTCCTCGCCGCCCGCAGCGCGCGTCTGCGCCATCTCGCCCGGATCGCGATCGGCCTCGGCCTCGTCCTGCTGGCGCTCCGTCTCCTCGTCGAGAGTGCCGCCCCTCTGCGCGAGGCCGCGACCCTCGCCACCCTCGCGGGTCTGCTCGCCCAGCTCCCGGCTCTGGCGTTGCTGCTCGCCGCGCTCGCCACCTGGGCGGCGCATTCGAGCCTCGGCATGGTGCTCGCGCTCATGGCGCTCGCCGGCCAGACGGCCCTGCCGCCGGCGTTGCTCGTGGCCCTGGTCCTGGGCGTCAATCTGGGGGCCGGGCTGCCGGCTTTCCTCGCCACCCTCGGTGCGCCCGAAGCCGCTCGCCGGCCGGTGGTCGGCAATCTCCTGGCGCGCGCCGCGCTCGCGCTCGCGCTCCTGCCGCTCGCACCGACGCTCGGCGAGCTCGCCGCCGGTCTCGCGGATTCGCCCGCCCGCTGGGTGGTCGACGCGCATCTCGCCTTCAACCTCGCCCTCGTCCTCCTGGGTCTGCCGCTCGTGGGCCCGGCGGGCCGGCTGCTCCACCGTATCCTGCCCGATCGGCCGAGCCCCGAGGACGAGCGCCGTCCGCGCCATCTCGACCCGGCTGCGCTCGACACCCCGGCGGAGGCGCTCGCCTGCGCCGCCCGCGAGGCCCTGCGCATGAGCGACCACGTCGAGCGGATGCTCGGCCGGGTGATCGAGGTGTTCGCCGCCGACGACGCCCGCCTCGCCCGCGACGTCGAGGCCGAAGACGACGTGCTCGATTCGCTGCACGAGGCGATCAAGATCTACCTGACCTCGGTGACCCGCCAGGACCTCGACCCGGACGAGGCCGCTCGCCACTACGAGATCTTGAGCTTCACCACCAACCTCGAGCACATCGGCGACATCATCGACAAGAACCTCATGGAGCTCGCGGCCAAGAAGATCCGCCACCGGTTGCGCTTCTCGGAGGAGGGCTTCGCCGAGATCCGCCGTTTCCACGCGATGGTGGCCGACAATTTCAAGCTCGCGGTCAACGTCTTCATCACCCGCGACCCGCGCCTGGCGCGCGAGCTGCTCGCGCGCAAGGTCGCGGCACGGGACGCGGAGCGGCTCGCCACCGAACGGCACCTCGAGCGGCTGGGCGCCCGGCTCGTCCCCTCGATCGAGACCTCGAGCCTGCATCTCGACGTGATCCGCGACCTCAAGCGGATCAATTCGCATCTGACGGCCGTCGCCTACCCGATCCTCGAACGGCGGGGCGAGCTCGCGCTCAGCCGGCTCGCCCCGGCACCCGCCGACCGCGGCTCTTGATCCGCGGCGCGCTCGCGCCCACCTCGCGACGGGTGACGAACCTCCCCGCCCTCGACGATCGCCTCGCCCGGATCCTCGCCCGCAAGGACGAGCTCGAGGCCCTGCTGGCCGAGGCCGCACCGACCGAGTACGCTCGGCTCGCGAAGGAGCTGGCCGAACTCGAGCCCGTCGTGGCGCGGATCGAGGCCTTGACCGCGGCGCGCCGCGAGCTCGCCGAGCTCGACCGGCTGCTCGCCGAGCCCGGATCCGATGCCGAGCTCGAGGCTCTGGCGAAGGAGGAACGCGCGGCCCTGGAGCGCCGGCTGCCCGACCTCGAGCGGGCGG
>DAIOUO010000516.1:0-1888 GCA_036759485.1 Geminicoccaceae bacterium
GCTCGGCGAGGGCGCCGGCGACCTCGCTCGGCCGCAGCCGCGCGCCATCGAGCAGCAGGACGTGCCGCCCCTCGGTCGCCCGCACCGCCTCGACGATCGCCCCGACATCCGCGACCTCGACCAGGCGCGCGCCGAGCGCCCGGATCCGGGCGGCGAGGTCGGGCCGATCGGCGGCGAGCACGACCGTGCCCTCCGGCAGCGGCTCGTCGGCGGGGGCGGCGGGGTCGGGCTCGAACGGCAGCTCGACCCAGAAACTCGAGCCGCGGCCGGGGCTGCTCACGAGGCCGAGCGTGCCGCCGGCGAGGGTCACGAGCTCGCGGGCGATGGCGAGCCCGAGACCGGTGCCGCCGTAGAGCCGGTGGATGGTCGTGTCGGCCTGGGTGAAGCGCTCGAAGACCGCCTTCTGCCGGTCCGGCGGGATGCCGATCCCGGTGTCCTGGACCTCGAAGCGCAGCCGCACCCGGCCCGGCTCGGCGGGCAACGGGCGGACGTCGAGCAAGACCCCGCCCGCATGGGTGAACTTGACCGCGTTCGCGAGCAGGTTGAGCAGCACCTGGTGGAGGGCCTGGACCGGGCCCACGAGGCGCGAGGGGGTCCGGGGGTCGAGCCGAAGGCGCAAATAGAGTCCCTTCTCGCGCGCCTGCTGGTCGAGCAGCGCGCGCAGGAGGGCGAGGCGCGCGAACAGGTCGAAGGGCGCCCGCTCGAGCGTGTAGCGGCGCTCTTCGAGCCGGGCGAGGTCGAGGATCTCGTTGACGAGGCCCAGAAGCGTGCGGGCCGCACTCCGGACCGTCCCGTTCATCGAAGCCTGCTCGGGATCGAGCCGGGTGCCGGCCAGGAGGTCGCTCATGCCGATGATGGCGTTGAGCGGGGTCCTGAGCTCGTGGCTCATCATGGCGAGGAAGCGGCTCTTGACGCGGCTCGCCTCCTCGGCCCGCTCGATCGCGTGGTTGAGCTTGCCGAGCAGCACCGAGAAATAGGCCGGCAGGATCACGAGCGCCAAGAGCAGGGCGATGTCGAGCGAGGGGACGGTTCGCCACTCGGCGTTGAGAGTGATGACGATCGCGAAGAGGAGGAGCGAGGTACCGGCGGCGGCGAAGAGATAGGGTCTGCCGAAGCGGAAGCCGTGGCCGAGGATGACCCAGAGGAGGATCGGGTAGAAGAGGGCGGTGGCGAACCCGCCCACCAACATCACCCCGTTGAGCCCGACCGTGTCGATCAGCATGCCGACGATGCGGCGGGCCGGCACGGCCTCGGGGCGCAGCACGATGTGGGCGAACAAGAGGACGGCCAGCACGAGGCTCGTGCCGCTGATCAGCAGACCCCAATCGACGATCGCCTCGTGATCGGCGAGGTCGCTCGGCAGCAGCAGGACGTAGCCCGCGATGAACAGCGCGAAGAGGATGCGGATGAGCGCCTGCTCGTGCTCGCTGTCGGGACGCCCCGCCAGCCGGCGCCGGCACCAGCGCAGGAAGACCGCGAAGCCCGAAGGCTGCGCGCCGGCCCGCTCGGTTCGGGGCTCGGGGCGGGAAGGCGAGGGTACCGCGGCCAAGGGGCGCGCTCCGGCCCTTCAGAGCCAACGGCCGTCGAGCATCCGCCGCTCGAACTCGGCTGCACTCAGAGGTGGGCTCACGAGGTCGCCCTGGACCTCGTTGCAACCCAGCGCCTCGAGCCGCTCGAGCTGACCGCGGGTCTCGACACCCTCGGCGATCACCGTGAGACCGAGGCTGTGACCGAGATTGATGATCGCCCGCACGATCACCTCGTCGTTGGCACTCTGCTCGAGGTTCTGGACGAAGGACTGGTCGATCTTGAGCCGTCGGACCGGCAGCCGCTTGACGTAGGAGAGCGAGGAATAGCCCGTGCCGAAATCGTCGAGCGAGAGCGAGAC
>DAIOUO010000517.1:0-1876 GCA_036759485.1 Geminicoccaceae bacterium
CCGCCGGTACCTCGCCGACGCCGTGCCCGACCCCGTCGCCGGCGATCGGCTGCCCGCCGACCTCGAGGAGCCGGCCCGGCTCCGGGTGGACCATTCGGTCCGCCGATACGTCCCGAGCGAAGGCGCGCCGATCGACCTCGGCTTCGATCCGGCGAAGGCCGCCGACTGCGTCCTGGAGCGGGCCCGTGGGGACCACGACCGGGACCGCCGACCCCTCGAGCCACACCGCCGACAAAGGCTCCACTCCTTCTACCGGACGCTCCGCGGCCGCCTCGATCCGACCGGCGAGCCGTTCCCGCTGTTCGCCCGCGTGACCCGGGGCAGGCTCGACGGCCGTCTCTCGCAAGGAGATCGGACCGTGCGCGAGCCTGCCGGGTGGGGAGCTCGAGGAACTCGCCGGCGAAGCGGTCCTCGAGGGCACGAAGTGCCCTTCTGCCCTCCTCGTCGAGAACCATGGCGGGGTCGACCGCGAAGGGTAGCAGGCCCCGGTTGCCGACGTCGGTGCCGGCTGTGGGCAGCGGCCCGGAGCCTTCGCCCCGCTCTCGGGCGATCGCCTGCGGCGCCACGAGCACCAGGAGCAGGGCAGCGGACAGGATGCGCGTGGACATGGCGGACCTCCTCGGACGCCGGCCGCCGCCAGAGCGGGGTCGGTACCGGGACGGTCGCCGGGCCCGGGGCGCTGCGGTGCAACAAGGCCAGCCGGCCGAGAAGCCTGTCGTGATCGAGCATTCGCACGAGGCCACCTCGCCTCGCCGGACCGCAAAGAGCACGGCGGGTGGCGGCGGACCTCGGGCCGGATCGAGTCGCGACGGTGCGTCCCGTCGCGGGAGGCCTCAGCGGGCGTAGACGAGCTGCGGCAGCCAGAGGGCGATCTGCGGGAACAGCCCCACGATCAGGAGTGTCAGCAGCATGACGCCGACGAAAGGTACGATCGAGCGGTAGATGTCGACCAGGGAGATCTCGGGCGGGGCCATCGCCCGCATGAGGAAGAGATTGTAGCCGAAGGGCGGGGTCAGATAGGCGATCTGGCAGGTGATGGTGTAGAGCACGCCGTACCAGATCGGATCGAAGCCGAGCTTCCTGACGAGTGGGATGTAGAGGGGCGCGACGATCACCAGCATCGCCGTGTCGTCGAGGAAGGTGCCGAGGATCAGGAAGGAGAGCTGCATCAACACGAGCACCTGCCAGGGCTCGAGTTGCATCTCGCCGATTACGAGCCGCTCGATCGCCTTGACCGCACCGAGTCCGTCGAAGACGGCGCCGAAGGCGAGGGCGGCGGTGATGATCCACAAGAACATGCAGGAGACGGCGAGCGTCTTCTTGGCGCAGTCCTCGAGGAAGGCGAGGGTCACCCGCCCAGAGAGGGCGGCGACGACGAGCGAGGCGAGCGCGCCCACGGCCGCACTCTCGACGAGGCTCGTCACACCTTTGACGAAGAGCCCGATCATCAGGGCGAAGATGAGGAGCGGTGCGAGCCCGGCGCGCAACAGGAGGAGCTTCTCGCGGCGGGAAATGGCGGCGCGTTCTTCGGCCGGCAGCGCGGGCCCGAGTTGCGGCTGCAGGCGGCAGCGGATCAGGACGTAGAGGACGAAGAGCGAGGCCATGAGCAGCCCCGGCAGGATGCCGGCGAGCCAGAGATGGCCCACGGGCTGGCGCGCGATCATTCCGTAGAGGACGAGGACGACGGAGGGCGGGATCAGGATGCCGAGCGTGCTGCCGGCCTGGATCACGCCCGTGACCATGATCTTGTCGTAGCCGCGCTGGAGCATGGCGGGCAGCGCGATCGTGGCGCCGATCGCGAGGCCGGCTACCGAGAGGCCGTTGATCGCCGCGATCAGCACCATGAGCACGATCGTGCCGATCGCGAGCCCGCCCC
>DAIOUO010000518.1:0-1873 GCA_036759485.1 Geminicoccaceae bacterium
CGCGGCCGAGGCCGGCCGCCGCGGCGGCTTTCGCCGCCGCGGCGGCGCGTTCGTCGTGCCGCTGGCGGAGCTCCGCGGCCCATGCCCGGTCGGTCGCGGGCTCGCGATTGCCGGCCCGCTCGACGATGGCGGCGAGCGCGAGCACCGGGTCGGCGAGGAGCTCCGGGTCGCCCCTTCGATTGTCGATCAGCTCGCCGGCGGTATCGGCGATGCGCACGAACCGCCGTGCGTTGGCGAACACGGCGGGCGAGCCGTAGCCCAGCTGGTAATCGAGCTTGCGGCCGATCACGAGGACGAGGTCGGCCTCGGCCATCGCCCGGCCGCGCACCGCGCCCACGAAACTCGGATGCTCGCCGGGCACCAGGCCGCGGCTCTCTTGGGTGTCGAGATAGACCGCTCGGGTCGCATCGAGGAGCCGGACGAGCTGGGCCGAGGCAGCGCGGGCCCCGCGCCCGGTGATCACGAGCGGTCGGCGGGCCGACCAGAGGGCGTCGACCGCGGCCTCGACGGCCGCCGGATCGGGGAGGAGGCGCCGGGGCGGCTTGGGGCGCATCCACTCCTCGAGGACCAGGGCATCCGGAACGCTGGCGCGCAGCACGTCGGTCGGGATCTCGACATAGACCGGACCCGGCTCGCCGAGGTCACCCAGGGCACGCGAGACGGCCTCGTCGAGCTCGCGGATCACCTGCTCGGGCACGCGGAGCGTGCGGGCGTGGCGGGTGACGGGGCGCAAGATGTCGACGTGCGGGATGTCCTGAAGCGGGCCCATATTGGCCTGCGGTCGGGGCGGGCAGCCGCCGATCAGAAGCACCGGTGCCCGCGCGAGCGCGGCGTTCGCGACGGCCGTCACCGTGTTCGTGACCCCGGGCCCGGCGGTGACCATGGCGACGCCGAGTGTACCCGTGAGCTCGGCGTGGGCGTGTGCCATGTGCACCGCGGCGGCCTCGTGGCGGACGTCGACGATGCGGATGCCGAGCCGGGCGGCGTGGTCCCAGATCGGCTGGATGTGGCCGCCCTGCAGGCCGAAGATCCGGTCGATGCCGCGAGCCTTCAGGAAGCTGGCGACCCGGGCCGAGCAGGCGGTGGGGTCGGTGTTGAGGTCGATGACGGGTGTGACGGACTCGCTCAAGCTGGGAGCTCCCTGGGCTCGGGCTCACGGGCCGGTGGTCCGCCCGGCGGCTCGGGCGAGCCGGTCGCGCAGGGCCCGGTGCTGGATCTTGCCGGTGGCGGTGCGCGGCATCTCGGCTTCGCTCAGCACGGTCAACGAGCGCGGTCGCTTGTAGCCGGCGAGCTGCGGACGGGCCCAGTCGAGGAAGGCCCGTTCCTCGATCGTCGCTCCCGGCTTGAGGACGAGGACGGCGTGCACCCGCTCGCCCCAGAGGGGATCGGGAAGGCCGATCACCGCCACGTCCTGGACCGCCGGGTGGCGAGCCAGCACGGCTTCGACCTCGCTCGGGTAGATGTTCTCGCCACCGGAGATGATCATGTTGCTCTTGCGGTCGACCAGCACGATGTAGCCGTCCGGATCGCGCCGGGCCATGTCGCCGACCGAGCACCACGCCCCTTCGAACGCTTCGGCGGTCTTCTCGGGGTTCCGCCAATAGCGGTCGAAGGTGTAGGGCGTACAGGAGAAGAGCTCGCCCACCTCGCCGTCCGGCACCTCGCGCCGCTGCTCGTCGAGCAGCTTGACGGGCGCGCTGCCGACGCATTCGCGGCCGACCGTGCCGAGCTTGGCGAGCTGCTCCTCGGGGTGGAGCATGGTGACCCAGCCGGCCTCGCTCGAGCCGTAGAGCTCGAACAGGCCGGCGCTCGCGAAGAGCTCCATCGTGGCGAGCTTGGTCTCGGCGCGCGCCGGGGCCGAGGAGATCATGAG
>DAIOUO010000519.1:0-1871 GCA_036759485.1 Geminicoccaceae bacterium
GCACGAGCTCGGGATCGAGGCCACGCTCGAAGCGGGTGCGGGCATCGCTCTCGATGCCGAGCCGCCGCCCGGTGGCGGCGGTCCGCAGCGGATCGAACAGCGCCACCTCGAGCAACACGTCGCGGGTGGCTTCCGTGACCCCTGTCCGCTCGCCGCCCATGATGCCGCCCAGGCTCACGGGGCCGGTGGCATCCGCGATCACCGTCATCCCCTCGGCGAGCTCGTACTCCTTGCCGTCGAGCGCCAGGAGCCGCTCGCCCTGCCGGGCGAAGCGCACGGTGAGATCGCCCACGAGCCGGTCGGCGTCGAAGACGTGGAGCGGCCGGCCGAGGTCGAAGGTGACGTAGTTGGTGATGTCGACCAGCGCCGAGATCGGCCGCACCCCGATCGCCTCGAGGCGGTGGCGCAGCCAGGCGGGGGAGGGGCCGTTCCGCACCCCGCGCACGATCCGCCCGACGAACAGCGGGCAGGCTTTTTCCTGGCCTTCCGGAAAGTCGAGCCGGATGTCGGGCCCGGGCGCCCCGAGCGCCGGCACCGGGCGGAAGTCGCGCGTCCGCAGCCGGCCGAGGCCGGCGGCCGCCAGATCGCGGGCGATGCCGTGCACGCCGTAGCAGTCGGCGCGGTCCGGGGTCAGCTTCAAGCTGAGCACCGGCCCCTCCAGGCCGAGCGCCCGGGCGGCCGGCATCCCCACTTCGAGGCCCTCGGGCTGGAGCTCGATGATACCGGCGTGATCGTCACCGAGGCCGAGCTCGCGGGCGGAGCACAGCATGCCCTGGCTCTCGACCCCGCGGATCGTGGCCCGCTTGAGCACCTCGCCCGTGCCCGGGACGACGAGCCCCTCGGTCGCCAGGATCCCCCAGAGCCCGGCCCGGGCGTTGGGTGCCCCGCAGACGATCTGCCGGATGCCGTCCCGGGTCTCGACCCGGCAGAGCTTGAGCCGATCGGCGTGCGGATGGGGCACCGCCTCCAGCACCCGAGCCACGGTGAAGCCCGCGAGCGCGCGGGCCGGATCGCTGACCTCCTCGACCTCGAGGCCGAGGGCGGTGAGCTTCTCGGCGATCTGCTCGACCGTGGCTCCGGTCTCGAGATGCTCCAGGAGCCAGGGGAGGGTGAACTTCATCGCGACAGCCCCCCGAAGGTGGTCGGCACCTCGAGCGGCAGGAAGCCGTAGTGGCGCAGCCAGCGCAGATCGGCCTCGAAGAAGGTCCGCAGATCGGGGATGCCGTATTTGAGCATCGCGACCCGGTCGATCCCCATGCCGAAGGCGAAGCCCTGCCAGACGTCGGGGTCGAGGCCCACCGCTTCGAGCACCTTGGGGTGGACCATCCCGCAGCCCAGGATCTCGAGCCAGTCCGAGCCCTCGCCCACGACCAGCTCCTCCTTCGAGCGGCGGCAGCCGATGTCCATCTCGGCCGAGGGCTCGGTGAAAGGGAAGTAGGAGGGGCGGAAGCGGACCGGGATGTCGTCGCGCTCGAAGAAGGCGCGCACGAAGTCGGTGAGGCAGCCCTTGAGGTGGCCCATGTGGGTCCGCCGGTCGATCAGGAGGCCCTCGACCTGGTGGAACATGGGTGTGTGCGTCATGTCGTAGTCGCGCCGGTAGACACGGCCCGGCGCGATGATCCGGAAGGGCGGCTTGCCGGCCCGCATCGTACGGATCTGCACCGGGCTCGTGTGGGTGCGCAACAGCAGCGGCTGGCCCTGGGCGTCGCGCGCATCGACGTAGAACGTGTCCTGCATCTGCCGCGCCGGGTGCTCGGGCGGGATGTTGAGGGCCTCGAAATTGTGCCAGTCGTCCTCGATGTCCGGTCCCTCGGCGACGGCGAAGCCCATGTCGGCGAAGATCGCCGTGATCTCCTCGGTGACCTGGGAGA
>DAIOUO010000520.1:0-1867 GCA_036759485.1 Geminicoccaceae bacterium
GGCCAGATGTACCTCGCGCTTGACCGGCTGCGGGCGGGTGCGCTCGTTCACCTTGGCCTGCGCCTCGAAGATCGGCGCCATCGGGGGACGGCGGATGTTGCGGCCGGCGCCGCGCCGCACGTCGAGCTTGCCGTCGCGCCAGACGATCCGGCCCTGGCTGATCGTCACGGCCGGCACCCCCTGCACGGTGATGCCTTCGAAGACGTTGACGTCGAGCTTGGAGTGGTGGGTCCTCTGGCTGATCGTGTGGCTCGCCTTCGGGTCCCAGACCACGAGATCGGCATCCGCGCCCGGCAGGATCGCCCCTTTCTGCGGATAGATGTTGAAGATCTTGGCACAGTTGGTCGAGGTGACGGCGACGAACTCTTCGGGAGTGAGCCGCCCCGTGTTGACGCCGAAGTGCCAGACGATCTTCATCCGCTCCTCGATCCCGCCGGTGCCGTTCGGGATCTTGGTGAAGTTGTCGCGGCCCAGCCGCTTCTGCTCGAGCAGGAAGGCACAATGGTCGGTCGCGGTCACCTGCAACGTACCCGAGGCGAGCCCGGCCCAGAGCGCCTCCTGATGTTCCTTCGAGCGGAAGGGCGGGCTCATCACCCGCGAAGCCGCGAAGTCCCAGTCCGGGTGCCGGTAGACGCTGTCGTCGAGGCAGAGATACTGCGCGAGGGGCTCGCCGTAGACCCGCTGGCCTTCGGCCCGTGCCCGGCCGATCGCCTCGGCCACCTCCCGGCAGGAGGTGTGGACGATGTAGAGCGGCACGCCCGTGATCTTGGCCATCATGATGGCCCGGGTCGCGGCCTCGGCCTCGACATGCGGGGGGCGGGAGAGAGCGTGACCCTCGGGCCCGGTGACGCCCTGCGCGAGCAGCGCCTGCTGGAGGCGGAAGACGGCCTCGCCGTTCTCGGCGTGGACGAGCGGCAGGCAGCCGAGCTCCCGGCAACGCGTGAAGCTCTGGAACATGATCTCGTCGTCGATCATGATGGCGCCTTTGTATGCCATGAAATGCTTGAAGCTGTTGACGCCACGATCGACGCACTCGGCCATCTGCTGGGCCACTCGGTCGGACCACCAGGTGATGGCGACGTGGAAGGAATAGTCGGCGACCGATTTCTGGGCCCAGCTCGACCACTGATCGAGCGCATCGGTCAGCCCCTGCTGCGGCGAGGGGATGCACATGTCGATCAGCATGGTGGTGCCGCCGGCCAACGCCGAGGCGGTGCCGCTCTCGAAGTCCTCGATCGCCACCGTGCCCATGAAGGGCATCTCCATGTGGGTGTGCGGATCGATGCCGCCCGGGATCACGAGCGCCCCGCCGGCGTCCACCACGGTGGCGCCGGTCGGCGCCTCGAGACCCTCGCCCACCGCCTTGATCACGCCGTCGGCGCACAGCACGTCGGCGCGGAAGCTGCGGTCCGCATTGACCACCGTGCCACCGCGTACCAGGACCGTCATCGTCCCCTCCCTTTGCCGCGATCGCCCCGACCTTATCCCATCGACGGGCTCTGTCCACGCGGCCCGAGAAAGGCCGTGCTACCGCGCGTCGCAGCCGGCCGCCGACCCTCGACGCCGGTCGGGGCCGAGCGCTAGGTTCCCGCCATGAGGCCGGAAGACCGACGCCTCGCCTGCGCGCGCGACGCCGCGCTCCGCCTGATCGCGGCGGGCTTGCTGTTGTTCGCCCAGATCGTCGGCGCGGCGCTCGCCGGGGCCTCGCTCGCCGCACCCTCGCGGCTCGAGCTCTGCGTGGGAACCGGAAGTCCGGCCGTCGCCGCCCTGCCCGGCGAGGAGACGCCGCAGCAGCATCGCCACGAGCTCTGCCCGGGCTGCCTCGCGTGCCCGGGCAAGACGCCGCTGCCCTCGCTCGCGCCCGTGC
>DAIOUO010000521.1:0-1855 GCA_036759485.1 Geminicoccaceae bacterium
GTCCCAGGGTGCGGCCGACCATCTCGATCGCACGCTCGGGGTCGACGGCCCCCACCACCGCCACGTCCAGCGGGCCGCTCGCCGCCTCGAGCCGCCACCAATCGGCCAACTCCTCGAGCGTGCGGGCCTCGGCGACGTCGGGTTCCGACAGGCCGAAGCGTGGATCGCCCCGGTGCAGGAGCCGCTCGACCGGCCCCTCGAGGGCGGCCGCGGGCACGCTCGAAAGGCGGCGCCGCGCCGCCTCCAGAGCGCGCCGCCAGGGTACCAGGCCCTCGGGCCGGAAGCCCGGATCCTCGAGCCAGGCCCGTGCCAGGACGAGTGCCGTCTCGAGCTCCTCGGCGGCGGCCTCGACGGTGAGCAGGCTCGCCGATTCCGCGAGCAGGTGGTCGATCGCGAGCCGCCGGCCGGCGAGGATCCGATCGAGCTCCTGCCCCGAATGGCGACCGAGCCCGCCCGCGAGCAGGGCGTGGCGGGCCAGGAGATCGAGTCCCGGCCGCTCGGGCGGCAGGCCGAGCCGGCCGCGGCCGAAGCGGACCGAGACCCGCACGCTGTCGACTTCGAACTCGCTCGCCTTGACATCCAGCCGCACGCCGTTGGCGAAGCGGACGGCATGGAGATCGAGATCGGCGAAATGCTCGCGAGCGAGCACCGGGGCCGGCTCCGGATCGGGGGCGTAGGCGAGCCGGGGTACCGGCTCGAAGCGCGGCGGATCCGTCGCCTCGCCGCGGGCCGCCCGCCAGGCGGCGAGCAGCCGTGCCCGCGCGGCCTCCACACCCCCTTCCGGCTCGGCGGGCAGGGTGAGCTCGATCAGGGGCTCGCCCGCGAAGAGCGCGCGCACCGCCCCGCTCGCCGCGGCCGCGTCCACCTCGGGAGCGAGCCGGTCGAAGAGGGCGAGGCTACCCGCCTCGTCCAGCAACGCCACCCGGTCGCGGGCGGCCGCCACCAGAGCCTCGACGCGGCTGCGCGAGAGCCGCGTGGGTGTGGTCCTCAGCCGGTCGACCAGTGCCGCACGGCGGACCGCGAGCGCTTCCTCGACCTCGCCGTCGAGCACGCCGTGGCGGAGCAGCCGCGCGATCTCGCGGGCGAGCGCGGCGAGCGCCGCTTCGGCGCGTTCGGGCGGCACGCCCGCCCGCAGTCGGACCAGGCGGGCCACGCGTTCCCAGTCCTCGATGCCCACCCGCGGGTTCGAGAGGTCGGGGTCGGCCGCGGCCGCCAGTCGGCCGAGCCGCTCGCCGAGCGCCCGAAGCGCCACGCCCTCGACGAGCGCCTCGCGGCGCGGTCCGAGCCCGTCGGGCCGCTCGTCCGGCGGCAGGCGGAAGCTCACGGCGAGGCTCGCCGGCAGGCCGGGCTCGACCCTGAGCGCGAGCTCGAGGCCACGCCCCTCGAGCGGCGGCTCGACCGGCTCCTCGGGTGCCGGGCCGCGCGCCTCGAGGTCGGCGAACAGCCGCTCGATGCGGGCCGCGACGTCGTTCGGATCGATCGCGCCCGCGACCGCCACGACCATCCGCTCGGGCCGGTACCAGCGGCGGTAGAAGCCCTCGACGAGCGACCGGTCGGCACCGGCCACGACCGCGGGATCGCCGATCGGCAGCCGCTCGGCGAGGCCGCTCTCGGGCAGGAGAAAGCCGAGCGAGGCCTCGAAGGCGCGCTGGCCCGGCGTGTCGCGCTGGCGCGCCTCGGCCAAAACCACCTCGCGCTCGATCGCGAGCAGATCCTCGGGGACGGTGAGGCGATCGGCGATCTCGCGCAGGACGAAGAGCCCGTGCTCGAGCGCCTCCGGGTCGGCCTTCGGCAGCTCGAGCTGGTAGACGGTCGTGTCGAAGCCGGTGCGGGCGTTGGTGTCGGGGCCCATGGC
>DAIOUO010000522.1:0-1826 GCA_036759485.1 Geminicoccaceae bacterium
TCTCAGGATCGGGTGGGGGCGGGGCCGCGCGCGACGACTGCCGCACTCTTCACCGCCCCGGCCGACGCGACGGCCCGCCGAACGCCGGCGCGTGATCGAGCCGCTGCGATGCTTCCCGACCGCGTGCGCGGTCGGGATCCGCGAGACTCGCGAAGAGCGTGAGAACACCGCGCGGCAGCGTGGGTGCGCCGAGGCTGCGCATCCAGCCGGGCTCGAGGCGAAAGATGCGGACATCGTCCTGCCGCGGATGCACGAGCGGGGCGAGCTCGCCCACGAGAGTCCCCACCGCCTCGCGGGTCGCGATCAGCAGGAACACCGAATACTGCGCCGGCAGGCCCCAGCCGGTCATCAGTCGATGGACCCGGGCGAGCCGGCGCGGGCAGGCGATGTCGTAGGCTACGAGCCACTGACCGGCGCGGACACTCAATGGAGTACCTCCCGCAGACAACGGCGCAAGAGAGCGAGCGCCTCCCCGAAGGCACGATCGAGGCGGGGCAGAGAGGCCTCGAACCGGCGCACGATCCGCGCCTGGAGGGCCTTCTCGCTGCCGTGCTTGGCGCCGTGGCGCGCGAAATAGCGGGCGAGCTCGCGGATCGCGGGCCAGAGCTCGAAGGCGAGGGCCGTTCGCAGATCGGCCGCCAGGTCGAGGTCCGGGTCGAGGCCCTGGAAACGGAGACCCGCACCCTCCTCGATCAACCGCTCGGCCACGAACCCGTCGAGCAGCGCCCGCGAGCGCTCCTCGAGCTCCTCGGTGGCGACCGGGGCTCCCGCGCGGTCGACCGCGTGCGCGGCGGCGAGGCGGACGGTTCGGGCCCGGAGGTCGGCCACCTTCAGACCGAGCGCGGTGACCGCCCGGATCGCCGAGCGGCGGACGATCGCCGCCCGCCAATCCGCACGGATCGCCGCGAAGCGGCCACAGGCGACCGCCTCGTCCACCAGGGCGGCGAGGTCCTGGTTGCGCCGATGCAGCGGCAGCAGCTGGCCGAGGGCCCGGCCCTGGCCGTCCAGGAAGGCGACCGGCACGCCCGAGGCGAGGCAGGCCAGGAGCGTGTCGGCGGCGAATGTCACGGGACCGCGGACACTGATCCGGGCGAGCCGCCGCAGCGGCAGGCGGAGATCGGCCGCGCCCGCGCGCCGCACGATCAGCGAGGGGCCGTCGAGGGCGACCAGGAGGGGAGTCTCGACCGCGTCGAGATGGACCGGGATCAGCACGAGAGCCACTCCGGTTGCGGCCGGGCACGCAGCTCGCGCGCCAGGGCGGCCGCCATCTGTCGCAACAGGCGGGGCAGGGCTCCGAGCTCGGCCTCGAAGGCCAGGTAGAAAATCTCCCGGCCGGCTTTACCGAGGAGGCAGCCCTCGGCGGTGGATTTCGCGTGCTCGGCCCGAAGGCGTCCCTCGGCGAACAGCCGCCAGACCAGCCGGTCGACGTGGCAGCGGACGGGCTCGACCAGATCGCAGGCGAGCGCCGGTCGGCCCGGGACCGGCGCGTGGAGGAAGCCCAGGAGAGGGTCGAGCCCGACGAGCTGCGCCTGCCTACCGGCCTCGTGGGTGGCGAGCGCGTAGCCGAGCGAGAGACAGGCGTTGACCGGATCCCGCGGCGGCCGGCGGTTGCGACCCGAAAAGCCGAGCGACGGCGGAAGGACCGCCGCGAGGGCCTGGAAATAGGCCGCCGCCGCCGTCCCCTCGAGACCGAGCAGGCCCGACGCCTCGGCCGCCGCGAGCTTCTCCCGCGCCGCCTCGATCGCCGCCCGCGCCCCGAGCAGCGGTCGCCGCTGGTCGGGACGCGCCTCGAGAAGCTCGCCCACGAGCCTGAGCTGGCCCGCGAG
>DAIOUO010000523.1:0-1815 GCA_036759485.1 Geminicoccaceae bacterium
CATAAGCTGGACGACTGCATCCAGCCCTGAGTTGCCGCCCCCCACGACCGCCACCTTCCGCTGCCCCACGGCCGGGACCTCGATGCTCATGGCATCGAGCTACGCCGGGCCGGGCGGCGCGACAAGCGGGCGCCGGCCGCCGCGGGCGCCGCTGCGACGTCTCAGAGCAGGACGAGATCGTCCCGGTGGACGAGCTCGTCGCGGCCGCGCCACCCCAGACGCGCCTCGATCTCGTCGGTGCGGGCGCCGATCAGGCGCTCGGCGTCGGCCGCATCGTAGGCGACGAGGCCCTTGGCCACCGCTCGCCCGTCGGGTGCCCGCACGAGCACCGCATCGCCTTTCTCGAAACGGCCCTCGACCCGCGTCACCCCGGCCGGCAGGAGCGAGGAGCCGCGTGCCAGCGCCGCCACCGCACCCGCATCCAGCCAGAGCGCCCCGGTCGGTGCGAGTGCGCCCGCGATCCACTCCTTGCGCGCCCGACGCGGGCTCGTCCCGGCGGCGAACAGCGTGCAGCGCGCACCGCCGGCCAGCGCCGCGAGCGGTCGTTCGACCGCGCCCGCCGTCAGCACCACCGCGCATCCGGCGCGGGTGGCGATCGTCGCCGCGGCGAGCTTGCTCACCATTCCCCCGGTCCCGGCCGTGGTCCCCGCCCCACCGGCCATCGCCTCGATCTCGGGTGTGATCGCCTCGACCAAGGGCAAGTGCCGCGCTGTCGGATCCTTGCGCGGGTCGGCCGTGTAGAGCCCGTCGACATCGGAGAGCAGCACGAGTGTTTCGGCCGTGAGCATGACCGCCACCCGGGCCGAGAGCCGATCGTTGTCGCCGAAGCGGATCTCGGTGGTCGCGACCGTGTCGTTCTCGTTGACGATCGGCACCGCGCCCAACCGCAGAAGCGTGCCGAGCGTGGCGCGGCCGTTCAAATAGCGCCGGCGGTCCTCGGTGTCGGCGAGCGTCAGGAGCACCTGGGCCGCCTCGAGCCCCACGCCCTCGAGGGCCGCCTGCCAGGCCCGCGCGAGGCGGATCTGGCCGGCCGCCGCGGCCGCCTGCTTCTCCTCGAGGCGGACCGGCCGGCGCGGCAGGCCGAGCACCCGCCAGCCCAGCGCGATCGCCCCCGAGGTCACGACCGTGACCTCCTGGCCGCGGTCGCGGGCGGCGCGGATGTCGCGGGCGAGCGCTTCGAGCCAGGAACGGCGGACGGTGCCGTCCGGCCGGACGAGCAGCGCGCTGCCGACCTTGAGCACGAGCCGCTTGGCGGCGAGCGCCCGCTCGAGTCTGGCCCTCACGCCGCCGCCCGCCGCCCGGCGCGGGCCGCCTGCACGAGCGCGAGCGCGCGCCGCAGGACGGGCTCGAGCCCCTGCCGTGCGACCGCCGAGAGCGCGAACACCTCCGAGCCCGCGGCCCGGGAAAGGGCTCGCCGCTTGCGGGCGACGGTCGCCGCGTCGAGCGCGTCGATCTTGGAGAGGCAGAGGATCTCGGGCTTCTGGGCGAGGCCGTGGCCATAGGCCTCGAGCTCGCGGCGGACCGTCCGCCAGGCCCGCACCACCTCGCGCTGGGTCCCGTCCACGAGGTGGATCAGCACGGCGCAGCGCTCGACATGGCCGAGGAACCGGTCGCCGAGCCCTCTGCCCTCGCTCGCCCCCTCGATGAGCCCGGGGATGTCGGCGAGCACGAAGGTCTCGTCGTCGAGAACCACCGTGCCGAGCTTGGGCTCGAGGGTGGTGAAGGGATAATCGGCGATCTTGGGCCGGGCCCGGGTGACCGCGGCGAGGAAGGTGGATTTGCCGGCGTTCGGCAGCCCGACCAGGCCGGCATCCG
>DAIOUO010000524.1:0-1796 GCA_036759485.1 Geminicoccaceae bacterium
GTCGACCACGAGGGTGGTCCGGGCGCGCCCGGGCGGCTCCGGAGCCGGGGCGGGCGTCGCGCGCGTTGCTCGATCGGGTTCGCCCGCGGGGTCGGCGGATCACCTCGACGGGTCGGCCGCGGTCGGTCGCCCGCCGCCCGGGAGCGTGCCGGCGAGGCTCGCTCGGATCCGCCTCGAGCGCCCGAGCCACGGCGCCGCGCACGGTTGCCGACGGGACGGGCGCGAGGACCGACCGGGCGAGCGTGGTCGCGAGGTAGGACCGTGGGCGAGAGGCTCGCGCTTCGGTAGCGTCGGGCCGATCCCTGCGTACCGCAGGGCGCGCACGCATCTCCTCGGCGCCCCTCGGCGGCGGCGACGCTTGACCGCGAACCTCGACGAGGGGTCTATGCCGGAGGAATAGGGGAGGATCGACCCATGGCGACCGCACGGGCGGCCGTTCGCAAGGCCAATCTCGGGCTCGAGGAGGCGGTCGCTGACGCGGAGGCTCGCTATGTCGCGGCCCGGCCCAAGAGCCGGGCGATCTTCGAGCAGAACCTGCGCGCCATGCCCGGCGGCAACACCCGGACGGTGCTGTTCTTCCTGCCCTTTCCGGCGGTCGTCGCCGAAGGACGCGGAGCCCGGCTGGTCGACGTCGACGGTCACGAATATGTCGATTGGCTGGGCGAATATTCTGCCGGGCTCTACGGCCACAGCCACCCCGTGATCCTGCGGGCGATCCGCGACGCTCTGGACCAGGGGATCGCGCTCGGCGGGCCGAACCGTTTCGAGGGGCCTCTCGCGGCCGAGCTCTGCCGCCGCTTCCCCTCGCTCGAGCTGGTCCGCTTCTGCAATTCGGGAACCGAGGCGAACCTCTACGCGATCTCGGCCGCGCGCGCGTTCACCGGCCGGCCGGCGGTCATGGTGTTCGATCACGGCTATCACGGCGGGGTCTTCTCCTTCACCCCCGGCGCCGACCGGATCAACGCCCCCTTTCCCTGGGTGCTGGCACCCTACAACGATCTGCCCGCCACGCTCGCGCTCCTCGAGGCGCACGCGCAGGAACTCGCCGCGGTGTTGATCGAGCCGATGCAGGGCGGTGCGGGCGCCTTGCCGGCCGAGCCGGGCTTCCTCGAAGCGTTGCGCCAGGCCTGTACCCGGCTGGGTATCTGCCTGATCTTCGACGAGGTGATGACCTCGCGGTCGAGTGCGGGCGGGCTGCAGGCCCGGCTCGGTATCACCCCGGATCTCACCTCCCTGGGCAAATATCTGGGCGGTGGGCTCAGCCTCGCTGCCTTCGGCGGCAAAGCCGCGATCATGGCCCAGTTCGACCCCCGCCGGCCGGGCGCCATCCCGCATGCCGGTACCTTCAACAACAACGTGCTCGCCATGGCGGCGGGCCTCGCCGGCCTCACCGAGGTCGCCACGCCCGAGGTGCTCGACGCCCATTTCGAGCGCGGCGAGCGTCTGAAGGCGAGGATCAACGCGCTCGCCGAACGGCGCGGCGTGCCGTTCCAGTGCACCGGCCGCGGCACGATCCTGGGCCTGCATTGCCAAGGGGGGACCCTGCGCTCGGCGCGCGACCTGGCCGCCCAGGACCCGGTGCGGCGCGAGCGGCTCCAGCGCCTGCTCCATTACGACCTGCTGGAGCGCGGCCACTATCTGGCCCGCCGCGGCTACCTCACCGTCTCGCTTCCCCTGACCGCGGAGGACGAGGAGAGCTTCCTCGCCGCGATCGACGAGTTCTTGACGCTACGCCGGCACCTGCTGCTCGGCTGAGGGGATGGGGGCGGCTGCCGCGGGCCGCATCGGGCGAGGGA
>DAIOUO010000525.1:0-1796 GCA_036759485.1 Geminicoccaceae bacterium
AGCGGAAGGTTCGCCCCATGAGAGAGCAGCCGACGGCCGACCACAAGCCCGAGCCGCGGCCCGCCGCCGATGCGGCGAGAGCGGAGCGGCCGGAACCGGCCGCGGGCGGCGCCGGCCCCGCCCGGGTGCCGCCGCCGGCGGCCCCCGCCGCCGCGACTCCCTGGCCCGCCACGCCGGCCGAAGCCCGGGCCCTCCAAGCCGCGCTCGCCTCCCGCATCGAGCGGTGCGACCGGCTGGGCCCGGTCCGTCGGATCGCCGGGCTCGACGTCCACTATGGCCGGAAGCGCGGGCTCGCCTTCGCCGCGGCCGTGCTGCTCGATGCGGTGAGCCTCGAGCTTCTGGCTTCCGTGCTCGCCGCCCGCCCGCTCGCTTTCCCTTACGTTCCGGGCCTCCTCTCCTTCCGCGAGGCACCGGTGGCGCTCGAGGCCCTGGCCCTTCTCGAACCGCGCCCCGACCTCCTCCTGGTCGACGGCCAGGGGCTCGCCCATCCGCGCCGCATGGGTCTCGCCTGCCACATCGGCCTTCTGGCCGATCTGCCGACCATCGGCGTGGCCAAATCGCGGCTTCTGGGCGAGCACGCGCCCCTTCCCGAAGCGCCCGATGCGGTCGTGCCCCTCCTCGACCGCGGCGAGACCGTGGGCCTCGTGCTCCGCCCGCGCGCCGGCCGCCGGCCGCTCTACCTCTCGATCGGCCACCGGGTCGGCCTCGAGACGGCCCTCCATTGGGTGCGGGCCACGACCCGCGACCGCCGCCTGCCGGAACCCGTCCGTCTGGCCGACCGGCTCTCCCGGGCTCACGATCCCTGAGGCGCGGGGCCGCCCCGCTCGCCCGCTCCATCCGCTTCCCCCGAGCCCGCCGGCCCCGGGTCCGCCTCGCGCGAGCCCGGCGGGCCGCCGCTCCGGGCCCGGTGGTAGGCGGCGCACTCCCGCTCGCGGCCGCGCACCACCCGAAGCCCCGCGAGCGGGCCGCGGCTCTCGGTCACGACCGTGCGCTGGCCGCTCACCGCATCGTCCTTCTCGAAATAGATCACGACCCAGTCGCGGGTCCGGCCGAGCTCGTGGGCCCGTGCCGTGTTGGAGAAGAGCGCCGAGAGATACCAGGGCCCGCGACGGGTGTGCAGGACCGGCAGCCAGGCCTCGCCCGTGGGATTGAACCGCCGCGGGGCGATCTTCGGCAGATCCTCGGCCGCCGCGCGCCTCCGATACTCCTCGTCGACGTCCAAAAGGACGGCGACCTCGGGCTCCTCGGCCGGCGGCTCGCGCCGCCAGGGCCGGGCACGCGAGAGCACTTCGGCGAGGCTCGCCCGGATCTGCGCCGCCCGCCGCGGCCCGACGCCCGGCACGGTCGAGAGTCGCCCGTCGTGGGCGGCGAGCTCGAGGTCTTCGAGCGTGTCGAGGTGGAGATGCTCGTGCAGCCGCCGGGCGAGCGCGGGGCCGATCCCGGGCACGCTCGCGAACAGTGCTTCGGGGGCGACCGCGCCCTCGAGCCGCTCGAGCTGCGCCCAGCGGCCGGTCGTGATCATCTCGACGATCGCCCGGGCGAGCGAGGGCCCGATCCCCGGCAGCTCCTCGAGCGCCGCCGTCCCGCCCTCCCGCCAGACCTCCTCGATCGGCCGGCCGAGGCCCGCGACCGTCTCCGCCGCCCGGCGATAGGCGCGCACCCGGAACGGGTTCTCGCCCTGCGCCTCGAGCAGATCGGCCGCCCGCCGCAGCCGCTCGGCGATCCGCTGCCCGAGCGGGTCCGGCACGGCCCCTCGCCCCTCCCCTGCATCACGCGCAGCCGTCACGACCTTGCCA
>DAIOUO010000526.1:0-1791 GCA_036759485.1 Geminicoccaceae bacterium
GCGAATCGGGGGTCGCGGGGCTGGCGGGCGCGCTCGCCGTGGCCGCGGTGCCGGCGTTCCGCTCGGCGCTCGGGCTCGGGCCCGAGAGCCGGCTGCTCGTCTTCGGCACGGAAGGTGCAACGGACGTCGAGGTCTACCGCTCGCTCGTCGGCCGAGGGCCCGAAGAGGTTCTCGCCCGCTGAAGGAGGCCAGCCGTGAGCCGCAAGCTGCTCGTCGCCACTGCCCAGCTCGGTCCCATCGCCCGAAGCGAGACGCGCGAGCGGGTCGTCCGCAGGCTGATCGCGCTCCTGCGCGAAGCGCACGGGCGCGGCGCCCGGCTCGTGGTGTTCCCCGAACTCGCGCTCACGACCTTCTTCCCGCGCTGGGCCTTCGAGGACGAGGCCGAGCTCGACGCCTTCTTCGAGACCGAGATGCCGAACGCCGCGACGCGGCCGCTCTTCGAGGCGGCGGCCGAGCTCGGTTGTGCGTTCCATCTGGGCTATGCCGAGCGGACGGTCGACGGCAGGCGGTTCAACACGGCGATCCTGGTCGACCCTTCGGGGCGGACCGTCTTGAAGTACCGCAAGGTCCATCTGCCGGGACATCGCGAGTTCGAGCCCTGGCGGCCCTTCCAGCATCTCGAGAAGCGGTATTTCGAGCCGGGGGATCTCGGCTTCCCGACGGTCGAGACTCTGGGCGGTCGGATGGGCATCCTGATCTGCAACGACCGGCGCTGGCCCGAGGCCTGGCGGGTCCTGGGCCTCGCGGGCGTCGAGCTCGTGATGGTGGGCTACAACACTCCGCAGCACTATCCGCCCGTGCCGCAGCAGGACCATCTGCAGAACTTCCACAACCATCTCGTGCTGCAGGCCGGTGCCTACCAGAACGGCACCTGGGTGGTGGCGAGTGCCAAGTGCGGCGTCGAGGAAGGCTGCCTCCTGATCGGCCAGAGCTGCATCGTGGCGCCTACGGGCGAGATCGTGGCGATGTGCGGCACGCTCGAGGACGAGGTGGCGGTGGCCCGGGCCGATCTCGACCGCTGCCGCGAGATCAAGGACCACATCTTCGACTTCGCGCTCCATCGCCGGCCGGAATGCTACGGGCCGATCTGCGCCCCGCGCTGAGCGTGGAGCGGGCGGCCCCGGTCGGCGCGGCGCGACTCGAGCGCGCCGCAGGCCGGCTCGAGCTCGCCGTGGGGTTGCGCGAGGGCGCGAGCCGGCTCGTCCTCCATCGCGAAGAGGGCTCGGCCAAGGCGCGGTTCCCGCGGCAGACCCCGCAGGGGCCGCTCGAGGCGGTGCTCGTGAACAGCGCGGGCGGGCTCGCGGGCGGCGACCGTCTCGACCAGAGGCTCGCGGTCGGACCGGGTGCGGCGCTGCTCGCGGTCGGCCAGGCGGCCGAGAAGGTCTATCGCTCGATCGGGCCCGACGCGCTGATCCGGACCCGGCTCGAGGTAGCAGCGGGCGGCACGCTCCTCTGGCTGCCGCAGGAGACGATCCTGTTCGACGGCGGCCGGCTCGACCGGGCACTTGAGGCCGAACTCGCGGGCGATGCGCGCCTCCTGCTCGTCGAGGCGGTGGTGCTCGGGCGGACCGCGCGCGGCGAGCGGGTGCACACGGGCCGGCTCCTCGAGCGCCGCACGATCCGGATCGACGGGCGGCCGGTCTGGCACGAGCCTTTTCGACTGGCGGGGCCGATCGAGGCCTTGGCCGACCGGCCGGCGCTCCTGGGTGGTGCGCGCGCCTTCGCGACCCTCCTCGCCCTCGGCCCCGGGGTGGAGGCGCTCGTCGAGCCCTTGCGCGCGCGCCTCGAAGG
>DAIOUO010000527.1:0-1789 GCA_036759485.1 Geminicoccaceae bacterium
GGCCTACCCGGATCCCATGTCCCGCGATCTCCGGGCGCTCGAGCGCGAGCAACGGCCGCGTGCCGGCTCCGACCTGGCGGCGGTCCGCCGGCTCCTGCCCTTCGTCTGGCCGCGGAACGATCCGCGCTTTCGGCTCCGGCTCGTCGCGACCGTCGCCACGCTCGGCCTCGCGGCCCTCCTGAACGCCGCCGTGCCGCTGCTCTTCGCCCGGGCGGTCGACGCGCTCGCCGCTCCCGGCCTCGCCGAGGCGGCCTTCGCGATCCTCCTGGCCTACGTGGTCGGCGGCTGGCTCGCCAAGCTCCTCAACGAGGCGCGCTGGGCGCTCTACGGCCCGATCGAGCAGCGGGTGCGCCGGCGCCTGGGCCGGGCGGCGCTCGCCCATCTCCTCGACCTTCCCTATCCCTTCCACGTCGAGCGGCGGACCGGCCAGATCAGCCGGATCCTCGAGAGCGGCCTTTCCGCCGTGCGCGAGCTCCTGTTCGATTCGGTTTTCCTCATCCTGCCGCTCCTGGCCGAGATCCTCTTCGTGGGTGCCATTCTCGCGGCCCGTGTCGAGGGACCGTTCGCGGCGATCCTGCTCGCCACCCTGCTCGCTTACGCCGTCGTGCTCGTGGTCGGCTCGGAGTGGCTGAGGGCACACCAGCGGCGAGCGGTGGGGGAGGCCGCCCTCGCCCACGGCCGGGCGATCGATGCGCTCCTGGGCTTCGAGACGGTCAAGTTCTGTTCGGCCGAGCGGGCCACCGTCGACCGCTACGACCGGGCCCTCGCCGAGGTCGAACGCCTGACGGTGAAGGCCCTGGTCTTCCGGACGGTCACCGGCGCCGTGCTCGTGAGCGTGCTCGCCCTGGGTACGGGCGCCATCCTCCTGGTGGCGGCCGAGCGCGTGACCGATGGGGGAATGAGCGTGGGCGAGCTCGTGCTGGTCAACGTCTACCTCCTCCAGCTCACCCGGCCCATGGATCGGCTCGGCCAGCTCTACCGCTCGATCAAACAGTCGCTGGTCGATCTCGGCCAGCTCCTCGAGCTCCTGGCGCTGCCGACCGAACGGGATCGGCCCGATGCCGCACCCTTTCCCGACGGGCCCGTGGCGATTCGCTTCGAAGGGGTGCGGTTCGCCTACGACCCCGAGCGGCCGGTGCTCGACGGCCTCGACCTCGAGGTGCCGGCCGGGAAGACCGTAGCCATCGTGGGCGCCAGCGGCGCCGGGAAGACCACGATCGTGCGGCTCCTCTACCGCTTCCTGGAGCCCTCGGCCGGGCGGATCGCGGTGGACGGCAACGATCTGGCCGCGCTTCGCCTCTCGAGCCTACGCGCTCGCATCGCCGTCGTGCCGCAGGACGTGGCGCTTCTGAACGACACGCTCGGGGCCAACATAGCGCTCGCCGATCCGCAGGCCGACGCCTCGCGGGTGGAGGCCGCGGCCCGTGCCGCGGCGCTCGGCGAGCTCGTCGATTCCCTGCCGCAGGGGCTCGACACGCTGGTCGGCGAGCGCGGCATCAGGCTCTCGGGCGGCGAGCGGCAGCGGGTGGCGATCGCCCGGGCCTTTCTCAAGCGGCCGAAGCTCGTGATCCTGGACGAGGCGACTTCGGCTCTCGACAGCCTGAGCGAGGCGCGGGTCCGCGAAGGCCTCGCGGCACTCTGTCGGGGCGTGACCACCCTCGTGATCGCGCACCGGCTCTCGACCGTGGTGGATGCGGACCAGATCTGCGTGCTCGAAGGCGGGCGGATCGTCGAGCGCGGCCGCCACGCGCAGCTGCTCGCCCGGGGCGGGGTCTATGCCGGCCTCTGG
>DAIOUO010000528.1:0-1785 GCA_036759485.1 Geminicoccaceae bacterium
CAATGACCGCGGCCGGGCCGGTGCTGCCGCCGAACGAAACCTCGAGCGCGGCGCCGGCGCCCATCCGTCGCGCCGCTTGAGACCGACTCAGGCCCCCTCGAGGCTCGTGCCGGCGTAGACCGCGTCGAGCTCGAGGGCGAGGCCGAGGGGGGGAAGATCGACCGTGCCCCGGCCGATGTGGTCGGTCACGATCCAGCGCTCGCCCTCCCGCAGCCAGCGCTCGATTCGCCGCCGATCGGCGTGGACCAGAAGGATCAGCTGGAGACCTTCGATCTCGCGATAGCCCGCAGCCTTGCCGTGGTCGTGATCGGCGCTGTCGGGAGAAACGATCTCGACGAGCGCCGAGGGTGCGGGCGGCGGCTCGCCCGGCACCCAGGGTCGGCAGACCACGGCGAGATCGGCCTGCCAATAGCTCCGCTCGCCGCGTGGGACGCCCCATTCCACGGTCGCGCGGCACGGCGGCCGCAGTCTGGAATAGAGCAGCCCCACGATGTTTCCGGCGATCGTACTGTGGTCCGGCGACGGCGCCGCCATTGCCACGATGCGGCCGTCGAGCAGCTCGTAGCGCGTGTCGGTCCCGTCGTCCCAGGCGAGGAAAGCCTCGACGGTCACGGGCTCGGGCGGAAGGGTGCGGGCGGGCTCGGCCATGCTCGAAACATACCGCGGCCGAGAATGCCCGACGAGATCCCGCGCTCGGGGCCGAAGCCGGCCGTCGCCGCCCTCCCGGGCGTACGGGAGTGCGCGGCGTGCGAGGACGAACCGGAACGCCTCGGCGCCCCCGGGCAGCCGGCCGAGCCGCCGGGTGCCGACCGTCGTGCCGAGAAAATCGAACCCGACCATCGCGCCCAGACGCGGGTGCCCGGGCAGGAAGGCGACGCGGAGTGCCGTGACCGCGCCGACCGCGCGCGGCTGTCGGACGGCCGAGCGGGCCGGACAGACGCGCGCCGGGCCGGCGAGGCCGAGGTCCACGGGGTCGGACGCCCGCGCGGGCGGGACAAACAATGCCGGGCTCGAGTGGCCGAGCTGCTCCGGCGAGCGGAAGGCAGCCGCGAACGGCCTCGTCGCGCTCGGGAACCCGGTGACGAAGCTCGTCGCGCTGCCGCCCAGCGCGAAGGCCGGCGGCGGGTCCCGCGGCCGCTGGCGCGGACTCCGGCTCGACCACAGGAGGAGGATCCCGCGCGGAAGAAGACGCGGCCCCTCCGAGAGCTCCGTGACCGGGAGCGTATCGAGGCCCGAGCCCGGGACCGAACCTGCCGCGAACGGGGCCGGGCGTGCCGCCGCTCGACGCAGCGGCACCGCCCGACCGAGCTTCCGGCCGATCCACACGATCCCCTGCACCGGGATCACACCGAGCGGCGGCAGGAGCGTGGCGAGCAGTGCGAGCATCGTCGCCCCGCCGCCGCGCCCGAGGGCGCCCGTGGGTATCGAGGCGAGAAAGCCCGCGCCGACCAGGAACGCGGCGGCCTCGAGTCCGACATCGGCCGACGGGAGATCCGGGTCGCGGCTTCCGACCTCGGTCCGCTCGAAGCCCGACCCGGGAGAGCGGCAGCTCCGCATACCGCGCGCCCGCCGCCGCCTTCGACGGCAGCACGGCCCCATGGCCTACTCCTTCGACTCCGGCGGGCGCCGCCGCTCGACCTCCCCGCTCCTCGGGAAGAGACCGGCCTCCGCCGCCCGCCATGCCGACCGGCGGCGGGAAGGCCGGGCAGCGCGGAGCTCCTGTTTCCGCGGATCGCCACCGCTCGGTCTCCTCGTTCTCTCCGACCGAACCGAGCGGCCGCGGAG
>DAIOUO010000529.1:0-1756 GCA_036759485.1 Geminicoccaceae bacterium
CCCCTCCCCTCGCCCGCTTCCCGCCCTCAGACGAGCGACAGACCGAAGCACTCGATCGCGTTCGAGGCCACGGGCGTGAACACGAAGCCCTTGACGTTGTCGCGCAGCGCGAGCTTGCGCCGCTCGAGCACGCCGAAGATGTCGGGCGCGTCCGCCACCACCGCCTTCTGGAACTCCCGGTAGATCGCGATCCGCGCGGCCTCGTCCTGCTCGCTCCGACCCCGCTCGATCAACGCGTCGACCGCGGGGTTGGCGTAGACCGGATTCTGCCAGTTGCCGTTGCGCGAGGAATGGTAGGCGGCGAAGGCGATGTTGTCGGGGTCGCCGTAATTGGCGGTCTGATAGACCGGGAAGAAGTCCGGGAAGGTCTCCGGGCTGCGGCAGGCGGCTACCATGTCGGGCCAGATCATGGGCTTGATGTCGAGCTCGAAGCCGAGCGCCTTCAGGCTGTCGAGTAGAACGAGCGCCCAGCGGCGCTGCTGCTCGAGCCCGGAGACGTGCACCATGGTGAGCTTCACGCCACCGTTCGGATAGTTCGAGCGGGCGAGATGCTCTTTGGCCTTGCCGAGGTCGGTCCGGTAGACCTCGAGGTTCGGGTCGTGCCCCAGGATGCCGTGCGGCAAGGGCCCGACCATGAGGTCCGCATAGCCCGCGGCATCGAGCATGGCCTGGTAGTTGAAGGCGTAGGAGACGGCCTTGCGGAGCTCGAGGTCGGCGAGCGGCCCGCGGCGGGTGTTCATCTTGATCGAGAAGGTGCGGTATTCGGGCTCGATGATCCGCACCACACCGGGCCGATCCTTGAGGGCGTCCATGTCTTCGCTCGTGAGATCGACCGCGACGTGCGCCTCGCCGCGCTGCAGCATCAGCCGCTGGGCGGCGGTCTCGCGGGTGATCCGCCAGATCACGTGGGTGAGGTTGCCGCCGCCCTCCTGCCAGCCGTTCGGGGCCCGCTCGAGCTCGTAGAGATTGCCGGCCTCGGCCCGTCGCACCCGGAACGGTCCCGACGCGGCGAGGTTGGAACGCAGCCAGCCCTGGCCTTCGTCGCTGCCGAGAATGGCTTCGACTTGCGCCTTCTCGACCACCCAGATCCAGGGCAGGACGTGGAGGAAGGCGGCGAAGGGCTTGAGGAGCTCCATCCGGACCGTACCGGGATCGACCGCCTTCACGCTCTCGGGGCCGAGGATGCCCTGGATCATCCAGGCGTTGCCCCGGGCGAGCCGGATCGCCCGGGCGAAGGAATAGGCCACGTCCTCGGCCGTCACCGGCCGGCCCGAATGGAAACGCGCCTTGGGGTCGAGCTCGAACTCGAAGACCAGACCGTCCGGGCTCGAGCGCCAGGACCGAGCCAGCGCCGGCACGGGCTTCGGCGGGTTCCCGGCCACCCGCACCAGCGGGTCGTAGGTGTTGCGCAGAAGGAAGCTCGCCGAATAGCCGGTCGCGACATGGGGGTCGAAGTTCGGGATGTCCTGGTTCGAGGCGATGATCAGCACCTTGCGGCCGGCCTGGGCGCGCACCGGCTGCGGCACCGCCGCCGCCAAGAGGCCGCCGCCCGCGACCCGCACGAGATCCCGTCGCGAAAGCCGCTGCCATCCGCCGATCCGCATGACGCCTCCCTCCTCGCTTCGCCGGCCCCGCCGATCCGGGCGGTCGCACCCGAAGGCGGGGCCACCCCCTCCTACCCCTCGCCCTCGACGAACCCGAGCGCCCGATCGCGCGCCACCAGCGCCGGATCGCGCGCCTCGGCCGGACCATAGCC
>DAIOUO010000530.1:0-1737 GCA_036759485.1 Geminicoccaceae bacterium
CCGCCCCCGCCCTCCTCCGGAATCGGTCGACCGGCCTCCGGCTCCTCGGCACCCGCCGGGTTCGAGCTGTCCTCGCCGCGCATCGCCTCCGCCTCCCGTACCGAGCCTGCCGCGGCCGCCGCCGGTGGTCCAGCCCCCGGCAGCGACTTGACCGCGCCGCCGTGCGGCGCGAGGGAAGGCCCGCATGCCCTTGCGGGAGGATCGCCGTGATCGCAGCCGAGGCCGGCAATCTTCGGATCGACGCGCGTCGTTACTGGGATTCGCTCATGGAGATGGCGAAGATCGGGGCCACCCCCAAGGGCGGCTGCAACCGGCAGACGCTCACCGATCTCGACCGCCAGGGGCGCGACCTCTTCCGGCGCTGGTGCGAGGCGGCGGGTTGCACGGTCGCCGTCGACGAGATGGGCAACATGATGGCGCTTCGACCCGGCCGCCGGCCCGACCTGCCGCCGGTGGCGATCGGCAGCCATCTCGACACCCAACCGACCGGCGGCAAGTTCGACGGGGTGGCCGGCGTCCTCGCCGGCCTCGAGATCGTCCGCACGCTGGCCGAGAACGGCTACGAGACCGACCATCCGATCCTGGTCGTGAACTGGACCAACGAGGAGGGCACCCGCTTCGCCCCGGCGATGCTCGCTTCGGGCGTGTTCGCCGGAGCCTTCACCAAGGAGTGGGCCTATGCCCGTACCGACCGCGAGGGCAAGCGGTTCGGCGACGAGCTCGAGCGGATCGGCTACAAGGGCACGCTGCCTTGCACCCCGCAGCACTGGAAATGCCACCTCGAGCTGCACATCGAGCAGGGGCCGATCCTCGAGGCCGAGGGCAAGACGATCGGCGTGGTGACCGGCGCCCAGGGCATTCGCTGGTACGAGGTGCGGATCACCGGCAAGGAGAGCCACGCCGGCTCGACGCCCATGCCGCGCCGCAAGGACGCGCTGGTCGCGGCCGCCCGCGCGATCGAGGCGCTCGACGCGCTGGCCCGCGCGCACGGGCCGCACGCCGTCGCCACCGTGGGTGTGCTCGAGATCGCCAAGCCGTCGCGCAACGTGGTCCCGGGGGAGGTCTTCTTCACGATCGACCTGCGCCATCCCGACGACGCCGTCCTGACCGAGCTCGACCGCGCGGTGCAGCGGATCGTCGCCGAGGCCTGCGCCCGCGACGGCCTCGCGCACACGGTCGACCCGATCTGGCATTTCCCCTCGGTCCGCTTCGATCCGACCTGCGTGGCGGCGATCCGCGCGGCCGCCGAGGCCGGCGGCTTCTCCTGGCGCGAAATGGTCTCGGGACCCGGCCACGATTCCTGCTACACGGCGCGCGTCGTGCCGACCGCCATGATCTTCGTCCCCTGCCGCGACGGGCTCTCGCACAACGAGGAGGAGTGGGCGGAGCCCGAGCATCTGGCGGCCGGCTGCCAGGTCCTGCTGCAGGCGGCACTCGCGCTCGCCCGGGCGGACTGAACGGGGCCCGCGATGGCGGAGGCGGCGAGCACCGCGGTGCCCCCGGCCGGTGCGGCCGGGGTCGGACGGTACCCGGCGGTCGAGGCGCGCGGGCTCGGCCTCACCTTCGCAACGGCGGCGGGGCCGGTGACCGCCCTCGCCGGTGTCGATCTGGCGATCGAGCCCGGCGCCTTCGTGGCGCTGATCGGCCCCTCGGGCTGCGGCAAGACGACCTTCCTGCGGCTCGTCGCCGACCTCGAGCAGCCGACCAGCGGCACGCTCCGGGTCGAGGGCTTGGCAC
>DAIOUO010000531.1:0-1725 GCA_036759485.1 Geminicoccaceae bacterium
CCGGGTGGGTTCCTGGCGGTGGCGTGTCGGCAGCAGCGAGGTCAAGGGCTCGGAGGAGTTCCATCGCCTGCTCGGGCGACCGCCGCGGGCCGGACCGTTGCTGCTGCGGACGGTCCTGCGGGCGATCCCGGGGGAGGACCGACCGCGATTGCGGGCGATCCTCCGCATGATCGAGAATGGCCAGGAGCGGGCGAGCTTCACCCTGCGCGTCCGGCGCCTCGATGGCGCGGTGCGGCACATGAGCCTCGAGGCGGAACTCGACGGCACGGAAGAGAGCGGCACGGTGGGGGTGCTCGGCACCGCCCAGGACGTCACGGAGCGGATCGAGGCCGAGGGCCGGATCCGCCATTTGGCGCTCCACGACTATCTGACCGGGCTGCCCAATCGCCTGCTGTTCGACGAGCGGCTCGCCGCGGCCGTCTCCCGCGCGCGCGGGCGCGGCCGGATGGTGGCTCTGCACTGCATCGACCTCAACGATTTCAAGGGGCTCAACGACACCCTGGGCCACCAGGCCGGCGACGAGCTCCTGCGCCAGGTGGCCGCCCGGCTGGCCGGGCTCGTGGGCGGCGGCGACCTCGTGGCTCGGATCGGGGGCGACGAGTTCGCTCTCCTTCAGCACGAGGTGGAAGGGCCCGAGGCGGCGGCCGCGCTCGCCGCGCGGGTCACCGGCGCGCTCGCCCTACCGTTCCGCATCGCCGGCAAGGAGGTGGTCTCGACCGTCTCTGTCGGGATCGCGCTCTCGGACGGCGAAGACCTCGGCCCCGGCGATCTGCTGCGCCGGGCCGACATCGCCCTCTACGCCGCCAAGACCGCCGGCCGCGGCGCGTTCCGCTTCTTCTCGCCCGAGCTCAACGCCCGGCTGCGCGAGCGCAAGCTCATCGAGGCGAGGTTGCGGATCGCCCTCGAGAACCGGGCCCTGCAGCTCGCCTTCCAGCCACAATACGCCCTGCGCACCGGCCGGCTCGTCGGCGTCGAGGCCCTGGTCCGTTGGCGCGATCCGGAGCTCGGCCAGGTCTCGCCCGATCGCTTCATCCCGGTCGCCGAGGACACGGCACAGATCCTCGAGCTCGGCGAGTTCGTGCTGCACGAAGCCTGTCTGCAGGCGAGCCGCTGGCGCGCGGCAGGGCTACCGATCGGAAGGGTCGCCGTGAACCTCTCGCCGGCCCAGTTCGCCTATCAGGACCTGGTCGACACGGTCGCTCGGACCCTGCGGGCCACCGGCTTGCCGGCGGAGGCTCTCGAGCTCGAGATCACCGAGGGCACGCTCATGCGCGACCGGCACGGCGCGGTCGCCACCCTCGAGGCGCTGCACGCACTCGGCGTCACCATCGCCCTCGACGATTTCGGAACCGGCTACTCTTCATTGAGTTATCTCAAGCGTTTTCCGCTCGACAAGATCAAGATCGACCGCTCCTTCGTGGCCGACCTGCCCGACGATCCGGACGATGCCGCGATCACGCGGACGATCATCAGCCTCGGCAAGACGCTCGGCCTCAAGGTCCTGGCCGAAGGGGTCGAGACCCCGGCCCAGCGCGACTTTCTCCTGCGCGAGGGCTGCGACGAAGCCCAGGGCTATCTCTTCGCCCGCCCGCTGACAGCCGACCAACTCGAGGCCATGTTCGGAAACGACCGCGTCGCGCTCGGCGCCTGAGCCGGCCGCTCGGCGCCGCGCGGTCCGATCGGAGGGCCGCCGATGGTCGGGCTCGTTCTCGCCAAGATCCTGCT
>DAIOUO010000532.1:0-1724 GCA_036759485.1 Geminicoccaceae bacterium
GGTAGGGGCCGTGGTTCGGATCGAGACACGGCCGGCGCTCGTCCGGAAGGCGGATCGACGGTCCGGAACGACCGGCTTCCGGCCTCGGCCCGGGCACCGGTCGCACTCTCGAGGGAGCCGGCCCACAGGGCCATCGTCACGCGCCGCCCGCGACGGCCGGAAGCACCCGGATCGGTCGTCCGAGCCAGCCCCGGAGCACGAGCCCGGTCCCTTTCGAGGAGTCGACACGCGGCGCGATATCCTTTCGCGCACGGCCCCCGAAGCTCGAACCGCCCCGCTTCCGGCGGTTCGCCTTCGAGCTCCGAGACGCCCGAGCGGGAAAGCCGGCAGGCGGCCGACTCCGTTCCGAGGAGCCACCGACGGTGGCGGCGTCCTCGGCGGTCCGACCCGCGAAAGTCGGACCGTCCGGCCGGGGCCTCGCGCTCGTGCCGGACACCCCGCTCCGGGCCCGGCCCGGGGGCCGTCAGGGCGCTCCGCTCCGATCGAGGTCGCGGGACCGACGCCGAGGAACTTCGGCCGGATCCGGGGCCGCCCCTGGCGACGGCTCGAGCGAGGGTCGTCTCCCGGCACGCGCCCGCTCCTTCCGACGTCGACGACGGCAAGACCCGGACCGGATGCAGCGGGAACAATGGCGGTCGCCGTGCCGTCCCCGGACGGCCGGGACGGACAGGATGCAGCGTCCGGTTGCGCGGCCGTGAACCCTCGCCGACCGAGAGACGCTCCCCGGCGGCGCTCGAGACCGGAGATCCGAACTCTCTTCGGCGCGGGACGGGTCCCGGGCCACGGGCCGATCGGCGCCCGACGCGGCCCCGATCCGTTTCCCGAGTTGCCCGGTCCGGCGGCCCCCCCCCCGCGTCCTCCAACACGACGAGCCGGGGCTCGGGCCCCGACGAGGCCGAGTGTGCCGCCGTGTCGTTCGGGGCGATCACAGGAAGATCGGCCTGCCGACATCGCGCCCCGTCCGCCGAGGGGCGGAAGTCACCGGGCCGGCCGCGCCGAGCGGTCAGGGGAGCCCGTGTTCTCTTGTCTCGCGATCGTCCTCCACGCCGGCCATTCGCGGGAACGCGGCGGTCGGATCGTCATCGAACGGCCGGCGAACCGCTCCGCCTCGGCGACGCCGGGGCGCGCGGGCCGAGCCGCATCTCGGCGTGCTTCCGCTCGGGAGCTTCGCCACCTCGGGAGCTTCGCCTCCGCACCCTCTCCGGCGGGGCGGTGGCTGCGCCCGAGTGCCGCCGTGCCGGCATCGGCTGGTACGCCCCGACGAATCGGTCTCGCGGACCGGCGAGGCGAACCCTCCCGCAGCGCACGCGGCCTCGCCGGCCGGTTCGCCGCGGCCGCGGGGCCGGCTCCCGGACCCGAGGGTTTCCCGGTGCTCGGGTGGCCTCAGCGGACCGTGCGCAAGGCACCGGGGGCCGAGCGCACCGCTCGGCCGTCCGGGCCGAACAGATGGCAGGCCTCGGGGGGCAGCAGGATCCTCACCCGCTCGCCCGTGGCGAACGGCACGTCGCCGCCGCTCCGGACCGTGAGCGGGCCGGCTTCGGTCTCGACGTGCAGGTAGGACTCCGCACCCAGATGTTCGGCGAGCCGAACCCGGCCGGCCACCCCGGCCCCGTCGATCGGGCCGATCGCGAGATGCTCGGGCCGCACGCCGAGCGTGAGCTCGGCGAAACCGAGCGCCGCATCGGGCATCGCCAGGAGGTCGCCCGAGCCGAGCCGCACACCCC
>DAIOUO010000533.1:0-1709 GCA_036759485.1 Geminicoccaceae bacterium
ATTTCGCGCTGCCGGCCCCGCTGCCGACGACGGCGCTCGTGCCGGTCGGGCTCGCCGGTCTGTTCGCCGGCCGGGCCGCGATCGCGCTGTGGTCGGCCCGGCCGCTCCGCGCCCTGCCGCTCGCCGGCCTCGCCGCCCTGGCCCTCGGGGTGCTGGCGGCGGCCGCCCGGCTCGCGCTCGTCGAGGCGCCGGTTCTGCCGCGGGCCGGTGTGTGGACCCTGGACGGCCGCATCGCCGAGCTCGAGCCGCGTTCGCCCGGAGTGAGGCTGGTGCTCGACCGGCTGCGGATCGAGCGGCTGGAACCGACGGCCACACCCGAGCGGGTGCGGCTCACCGTCCGCCACGGCTGGGAGAAGCTCGAGGTGGGCCAGCGGATCCGGCTGCGGGCGGTGCTGCAGCCGCCGCGCGGGCCGGTGGTGCCGGGCGGCTTCGACCATGCCCGCCACGCCTGGTTCGAGGGGATCGGGGCGGTCGGCTGGGCCCTCGGCCGGCCGGCGTCGCTCGAGGCGGGCGAACCTGGCGCGGAGCTCGCAGTGGCCCGACTTCGGGCACGGCTCGCCGAGCGTTTCACCGAGCCGCTGCCGGGGCCCGCGGGGGCGGTGGCGGCGGCCCTCGTGACGGGTGTCCGAGCGGGCCTGGATGCCGCGATCTGGCGCGACTTCCAGCTCTCGGGCCTGGCCCATCTGCTCTCGATCTCGGGCCTGCACATGTCGCTCGTGGCGGGTACCGTGCTCTTGGCCGGCCGCTGGCTCTTCGCACTCGTGCCGGCGGTGGCGGAACGCTGGCCGGCTCGCAAGCCGGCGGCGCTTCTGGCCCTGCTCGCTGCCGCCTTCTATCTCGTGCTCGCGGGAGCCTCGGTGCCGGCCCAGCGGGCCTTCCTCATGGTCGCGGTGGGGCTCGTGGCGATCCTGGTCGACCGCGACCCCTTCTCGATGCGGCTCTTGGCGTGGGCGGCGGTGGTCGTGGTCCTGCTGCGACCGGAAGCGGTCGAGGGAGCTTCCTTCCAGCTCTCCTTCGCCGCCGTCTTGGCGCTGATCGCGGTCTGGGAGGTGGCCGGCCGGCGGCTCGCCGCGAGCGCGGGCGGGATCCTCGTGCGGCTCCTGCGCTACCCGCTGGGTGTGGCCGCCACGACCCTGGTCGCGAGCCTCGCCACGACGCCGCTCACGGCCTTCCACTTCCAGACGGTGGCGATCTCGGGGGTGGTCTCGAACCTCCTGGCCGTACCGCTCACCACCTTCTGGATCATGCCCGCCGGTCTCCTGGCCGTGCTGCTCGTGCCGTTCGGCCTCGAGGAGCCCGCGGTGCGGGTGATGGGGATCGGGGTCGAGCTCCTGCTCGCGACGGCGCGTTGGGCCGCCGCCCTGCCGGGTGCCGCGCTGTCCGTGCCGCTCTGGCCGGCCTCGGCGCTCGCCGTTCTCTGGGCGGGTGGCCTCTGGCTCGCCCTTTGGCGCCGGCCCTGGCGCTTCTTCGGCGTCCTGGCACTCCTGCCGGCGGCGCTCCTGATCGCCCGCGAGCGGCCACCCGACCTCGTCGCCACACCCTGGCTCGCCCAGATCGCGGCGCGCGCACCCGAAGGCGCCCGGGTCCTGGCGTTCGAGCGGGACGAACTGGTCGAGGACGCGCTGCTTCGAGCCCTGGGCGGGCCGGCGCCGGACGGTGCAGCGGTCGGACCGCGCTGCGACCGGGCGGGCTGCGTGCTCGAGCGGGGC
>DAIOUO010000534.1:0-1708 GCA_036759485.1 Geminicoccaceae bacterium
CGCGAGCCTCGCTCGCGACCACGAGGTCCGCTACGAGCCCGATCTGGTCGAGCGCCGGGCCGAGCTCCTCGCCGGCCTCGCCCGCGTCGAAGCGCTGATCGTCCGCAACCGCACCCGCGTCGACCGCGAGCTGCTCGCCGCCGCCCCGTCGCTTCGGGTGGTGGGCCGGCTCGGCGTCGGCCTCGACAATATCGACCTCGAGGCGTGCCGGGCGCGCGGCATCGCCGTCTGTCCCGCGACGGGCGCCAACGACGCGGCGGTGGCCGAATACACGATCGGAGCGCTCTTGCTGCTCCTGCGCGGCGCCTTCTTCGCGACCGCCGCGGTGCTCGACGGAAGCTGGCCGCGCGAAGCCTCGATCGGCCGCGAGGCGACGGGCAAGACCCTCGGCCTCGTGGGCTTCGGGCGGATCGCGCGCGAAGTGGCGGCCCGGGCCCGCGCCCTGGGCATGGCGATCGGCGCCTTCGACCCGCTCCTGCCGCCGGATGACCCGGCCTGGGCCGGCGTGGCCCGGCAGCCGACCCTCGAGGATCTCCTGGCGACGGCCGATGTCGCGAGCCTGCACGTGCCGCTCACGGCCGAGACGCGAGGCCTTCTGGACGCCCGGCGGATCGCCCGGATGCGGCCGGGCGCGATCCTGATCAACACCGCCCGCGGGCCCGTGGTCGACGCCGCCGCGGTGGCGACGGCGCTGCGCGAGGGGCGGCTCGCCGGGGCCGCCCTCGACGTGTTCGACCCCGAGCCGCCGGGACCGGAGCTGCTCGCCACGTTCCGTGGCTGTCCGAACCTGATCCTCACCCCCCACATCGCCGGCATCACGGTCGAGAGCAACCGCCGGGTCTCGGCCATGGTCGCCGAGGCCGTCCGCCGGGTGCTCGAGGCGCCGGCGGGCGCCCTCAGAGCGTGAAACGGCGCAGCACGAAATCGGGCACCGGCAGGCCCGCGCGAGCGGCGAGCGCCTCGACCGCCGCCTCGAGCTCCTCCGCCGGACCCTCGACCGGCAGCTCGCCGGCATGGATCCCGCTCGCCACGAGACAGGTCGCGAGCCCCTGGGCGCGAGCACCCGCCACGTCGTGCTCGAGGCTGTCGCCGACCGCCAGGATCGCCGAGCGCGGCAGCTCGCCGAGCGCGCGCAGACAGGCCGCATAGATCGGCCCGTGCGGCTTACCGACATAGATCACCCGACCGCCCATCGCCTCGTAGAGCGCGGCCAGGAGCCCCGGCGATTCGACGAAGCCCCGGGGGCTCGGTGCCACTTTGTCGGGATTGGCGCAGACCATCGGGAGCTCGCGCGAGCGGGCCGCCTCGACGAGCGGCCGGTAGGCTTCGGCCGGGCGCCCGTCGAGCCCCGTGACGAACAGGAAATCGGCCCGCGCCGGCTCCTCGACGAGATCGAGGTCGAGCCCCTCGACCGGGCCGAGATCGCCGTCGATCGTCAAAAGGAGGCAGCGGCGGCCGAGCTCGGTCCAGGGCGGCCCGGGCCGCTCGCGCAACAGGCGCCAGGCGGCCTCGCCCGAGGTCACCACATCGGCCAGCCGATCGTGGGGAAAGCCCATGGCGGCGAGCCGGGCGCGGTTGGTCGCCGCCCGCCGGCCCGAATTGGAGAGGAGCACGATGCGCGCGCCGCGGTCGAGGAGCGCCTCGAGCGCCGCCCGCGCACCGGGCAGCGCCCGCTCGCCGTCGTGCAGGACTCCCCACTGGTCGAGGA
>DAIOUO010000535.1:0-1705 GCA_036759485.1 Geminicoccaceae bacterium
GAGATCACCCGGGCCGAGGCGCGCACCAGCTTGGCCTGCTCGCTCGCCCGCCGGTAGCGATCGAGCATGGTCTCGTAGAGCTTGCGGGCGCCCTCGGCGCGGCGGGTCAGCTCCTCGAGCTCGACCTGGCTCGAGCCCGCGGTGGCGAGGCGTCGTTCGGCCTCGGCGAACTCGGCCTGGAGGCGGACGACGCGCTCGCGGGCGAGATCGCGGTCGTGGGCGAGGGAGGCCGCGATCCGGTCGATCTCGAGACCGATCGAGCGGCGGATGTCGGCGAGCTCGGCGCGGGCGTTCTGCATGAGCGGGTGGCGAGGCCCGTATTGCGTCGAGAGATCGGCGATCCGGCGCGCGAGTTCGGCCTCCTGCCGGCGCAGCTCGCCGATCACGGGCGAGCCCGCCACCTCGCGCAGGCCGGCGAGGCCGCCCGTGCGGCGCGCCCCCTCGAGCTGGGCGAGCCGCGCCTCGGCCTCGGCGAGCCGGACGGTCGCCTGGGTGAGCTCGCGGCCGAGCTCGCTCCAGCGCCGCTCGAGGGCGGAGACTCCGTCGACGCTGAAGAGCCCGGTCCGGCTCTGGAACTCCTTGACCCGCCGCTCCGCCTCCTCGAGCTCGCGGGCGACCACCGCGAGCCGCTCCTCGAGATAGCGGGCGGTCTGCTCGAGCGCCTCGCGCTGGGCCGCCACCCGCTCCTCGAGGTAGACGCGCGTGAGCGTGTCCACCACCCGGACCGCCCGCTCCCGCTCGCTCGCCCGGTAGGCGACGGTGAGCACCCGGGCGAGCGGGTCGCGGCGCACCGTGAGGCCCTCGTAGAAGAGCTCGAGGACCGCTTCGGGGTCGGGGGTGGCGACCTCGGGCTCGTCGAGGCCGCGAGCGGCGAGAGCGGTCGGGTAGCCGGCGAAGCTCGAGCGCACGCCCGCCACCCAGTCGAGCAGCCATTCACCGGCACCGGCCAGGAGCTGCCGCAGGCGGCGGCCGAGCGGCTCGGGCTCGACGGCTTCGGCGAGCCGCTCGCGCTCGATCACCGCGAGAGCCACCCGGCGCGAGGCCAGGAGCTTGGCCTCGCTCTCGACGTCGGCCGGCTGCAGCCGGTCGACCCTGAGATCGATCTCCTCGCGCAGATTGCCGAAACCGCGATCGTCGGGCTCGATCAGGAGCTCGGCCGTGGCGGTCCACTCGACCGGGCGGACGAGCAGCCAGCCCGCCACCGCGAGGTCGATCAGGAGCACGGTGCCGAGCACGAGGTGGAGGTTGCGGCGCAGCGCCTCGAACAGCCGCCGCAGCACCGCCTCCGGCGGCGCGCCGACGGCCGTGGTCGGCGCTGCGAGCGAGCCCGGGCGAAGAGCCCCGGCGGGCGCCGGCATGCGTGACTCGACCAATGGCGTCTCCTGCCCAACACGAGGCGGTGGCGCACCGCGGGGCACGCCACGGCTGGAAGATCCGCTTTCGTGCCGTCGAGATCAACCCGCGCGCCGAGGCCGCGGAAGACCGGCCGTATCCGGCTGTGACCGCACCGCCCCGAAGCACGGTGAGCTCCCGCGAACCGGCCGGCGGGCCGCCCCGCCGAGATCACTCGGCAGCGCGGCAGAGGAACCGCAACGGCTCGCTCGACGGCAGGTCGCGGTTGCGCCGCCTGGCCTCGGCCCGGCACCGGCGGCGCGCCTCGATCGGATCCTCGGCGCAGTGATCGCCCACCGGGACGTAGCGTCCG
>DAIOUO010000536.1:0-1695 GCA_036759485.1 Geminicoccaceae bacterium
GTGCGGCGTGTCGCTGAAGGGTGGGCCTCGTCCGCCGGCCGTCGGTCCCTCGCCGGACCGGCGGCGCGGTGCGGCCCTCCTGGTCGTGTTGTGGCTCGCGGTGGCGGCCGCCGGACTCGCCCTCGCGCTCCTCGAGACGAGCCGGGACGCGGTGCCCGAGAGCCGCCGGGCGGTGGACGCGGTGCGGCTGCGGGCCGCTCTTCGCGCGGCGGTCCATCTGACCGCCGCGCGGCTGCTCGCCGAGCGGCTCGAGCTCGGCCCCGAGGGCGGGACATTGCGCTTCGAGCTCGACGGGGTGGCCCTCCGTGTCCGGGTCCTGGGCGAGAGCGGGCTCGTCGATCCGGCCGCCGCCTCGCCCGGCCTGTTGCGGGCGCTCGCTCGGGCGAGCGGGCTCGCCGACGAACCGGCTCGGGCGCTGGTCGAACGGATCGAGCGGCTGCGCGCCGGACGGCGCGAGGAGGGCCCCCCCGGCGCGGTCGATGCGGTCCGCGGCGTGGGGGAGCTGCCGAGGCCACCCGACCGCCCCGGCCTCGACCACCCTGTCGAGCTCCTGGCGGCGCTTCCGGCGCCGGCGGATCCGGCGGTGGTCGAGCGCTGGCTCGCTGCGACCGCCCTCGGTACGGGGCGGACCGAGCCTCTGCCGGATCTCGCCCCGCCGCTCGTCCGGGCGGCCCTCGCCGGGCTCGCCGCGGAAGCGCGCGAGGAAGGCGTCGAAGGGCCTCGCGAGCGACCGGGCGGGGCGTCCGTCACGGGCGGCGGGACGGAGAGCCGGACGGTCGGCCGACGCACCGATCCGGCCGGGCTCTACCGCCTCGAGATCGTGGCCGTCACGGCCGGCGGCCGGCGCGCGGTCCGCTCGGTGCGGCTCGTGCTGCGGCCGGGCGAGGCGCGGCCGGTGCGAATCGTGGACTGGTCGGCGCCCCTGGTGCTAGCGGAAGGCCCGGCGCTCGCGGAGGGATCCTGAATGGCGCTCGCCGGCGCCGTGACGAGCCGGGACGACGGCTTCCTCGCCTGGTGGCTCGACGAGCTGCGGGCCTTGTCGCCGCGCCGGCCGACCCGGCGCTCGGCCCGCCGCCACCCCGCGGTCCTGTTCTACCGCGACGGGCTCGTGCGGGTCTTGGAGGCTCGTCGGACCGGGCTCGAGGAGGTCGGATCCTTCCTCCTGGAAGCGCCGCGTGGAGCGGCGGGCCGGCTGCCGGCGCCGGTCGACCGGCTGGCCCCGGGTGCCCTGCTCGCTCGGCTGCGCCGTCGCCGGGGCCTTCTCCTGCGGCTCGCCGACGAGCACGGGTTCGTCGCGCGCGACCTCTTGCCGCCCGGAGCCGAACCGGACCTCCGGGCGATCGTCGAGCACCGGCTCGACACGCTCACCCCGTGGACGGCCGAGCGGGCCTGCTTCGACGTCGAGATCAGCGGCCGGCGCGCCGACGGGCGGCTCGAGGTTACGGTGGCGGCGGTGCCGCGCGCGTTCCTCGAGAGGGTCCGCGAGCGGCTCGCCGAGCTCGGCATCGAGGTCGCGGCGGTCGATCTCGGCGAGGCGGATGCGCCGCCCGTGGCCCGCTTCGATCTGGTGGGCGAGGCCGAGCGCAGCGCCGGTTCGGTGCTGCGGATCGCGGGCGCGGTGCTCCTGGGTGCCGTGGTCCTCGCCGGCGCGGCGCTGGCCGGCGCGGAGATCCACGCCCGCGGGGTGGTGCTCGC
>DAIOUO010000537.1:0-1694 GCA_036759485.1 Geminicoccaceae bacterium
CGGCTGACCACCGGCGTGCGATCGGGCTCGGACGGCGCTGCGCGCCCCGGGGGCGGCCGCGAGGTCAGGCCGCGCGGGCGGGAGCGCGCGGGCCGCGCTCGGCGCGCAGGAAATCGGCGCAGCGCTCGCCGATCATGATGCAGGCGGCATTGGTGTTGCCGGAGACCACGGTCGGCATGATCGAGGCGTCGGCCACCCGCAGCCCTTCGATGCCGTGGACCCGCAGCCGCGGGTCGACCACCGCCATGGGGTCGCTCGCCGGCCCCATGGCGCAGGTGCTGGTGGGGTGGAAGATCGTCGTTCCCTTCTCGCGCACATAGGCGAGGAGCTCCTCCCGCGTCCGGCAGTCGGGACCCGGCAGGTGCTCGGCCTCGACATAGGGGCGCATCGCCGGCTGGCCGACGATCCGGCGGATCAGGAGGAGCCCGTCGACCATGGTCCGCCGATCCGTCTCGGTGGCGAGATAGTTGGCGAAGATCCGCGGCGCATCGGCCGGATCGGCCGAGGCGAGCTCGAGCCGGCCGCGGCTCTCGGGGCGGAGCTGGCAGGTCGAGACCGTGAAGCCCGGGAACCGGTGCAGGGGTTCGCCCGGCCGGTCGGCGCTGAAGGGGATGACGTGGAATTCGATGTCGGGGGTCGCGAGCTCGTCCCTCGTGCGCCAGAAGAGGGCCACGACCCCGGCTCCGACCGTGAGCGGTCCCGTCCGCCGGACCGCCCATTCGAGCCCGGCCATGGCCTTGCGCCAGAGACTGTGGCTCACCTCGTTCAAAGTGATCGGCCGAGTGCAGCGATAGACGATCCTGCACTGGTAGTGGTCCTGGAGGTTCCGCCCCACGCCGGGCAGGTGGTGGCGGACCGCGATGCCGTGCGCGGCGAGATGCTCGGCCGGGCCGATGCCGGAGAGCATCAGGAGCTGCGGCGAGGCGATGGCGCCGGCGCAGAGCACGACCTCGCTCGCGAGAACCCGGTGCTCCTGCCCGCCGCGGCGATAGACGAGGCCCACGACCCGCCGACCCTCGAAGAGGAGCCGGCAGGCGAGCGCTTCGGTGCGGATCACGAGGTTGGGGCGCCTGCGGGCCGGCCGCAGATAGGCGACCGCGGCGCTGCAGCGAAAGCCGTTTCTGATCGAGAGTTGGAAATAGCCGACGCCGTCCTGGCGCGGGCCGTTGTAGTCGGGGTTGGTCGGGATGCCGGCCTGGTTGGCGGCGGCGACGAAGGCGTCGAGCAGCTCCATCCGGTGACGGGGCCCCGAGACCGAGAGCGGCCCTTCGCGACCGCGCCATTCGGGGTCACCCTCTGCATAGGCCTCGAGCCGCTTGAAGACCGGCAGCACGTCGGCGAACGACCAGCCCTCGCAGCCGCGCTGGCGCCAATGGTCGTAGTCCTCGGCCTGGCCGCGGACCCAGGCGAGCCCGTTGATCGAGGAACAGCCGCCCAGAACACGGCCCCGCGGCCAGAGGATCGACCGGCCGGCCACGGCCTCCTCGGGCTCGGTCCGGTAGGTGCGCGCCGTGCTCTCGTTGAAAATCGTCCGATAGTAGCCGATCGGCAGGTGAATCCAGGGGTTGCGGTCCTCGGGCCCGGCCTCCAGCAGGAGCACGCGCGTGCCCGGGTCCTCCGAGAGCCGGGCGGCGACCGCACAGCCCGCCGATCCCGCCCCCACCACGACGACGTCGAACCGCTCCGCCTCGGCC
>DAIOUO010000538.1:0-1686 GCA_036759485.1 Geminicoccaceae bacterium
CCTCTCGCTCGTCGTCACGGTCGTGGCCGTTCTCGGCTGGACCGCGACGCGGCTGCCCGATTCGCTCGTCGCGCGCGACGGCCGGGCTCGCCCTCGTGCTCGGCGGTGCCGTGCCGGCCGAGCGGCCGGTGCTCCTTTCGGCGCTCGTCTCCAGCGCACCGGCCGGCGCCGACCCTTCCCGCTCCGGCAGCATCCATCGAGGAAGAGCCGGACGGCTCTCGGCGTTCTCGTGGCCGCCGCCGGTCCGCCGCTGCATCCGCGCTTCGAGATCGTGCTGCGCTGTCTCGACCTCGACCGGCTCCTCGACGGGGCCGACCTCGTGATCACGGCCGAAGGCGCGCTCGACGGCCAGAGCCCGTTCGGCGAGGTCCCCCTCGAGGTCGCGAGGCGGGCGGCCGTGGCGCTCGGTCCCGCCCGGGACGAGGCTGCACGCTCCTGCGCTTCACGCTTCGTTAACCTCCGACCGGTAAACCCTGGCCGCGAGGGGCGCGGCGGAGGGCGCGATGGCGAAGCGTATCGGACGTGTCGCGATGTTCGGGCGGCCGCCGCCGGCTCGGGTGCGAGCCGGGTCCACGGGCGTCGGGCCGCCCTCGGTCGCCTCCGGTGTGGGGGGCGTCCGGCCGCGCGGTCCGCGGCTCGCCCGGAACCCGGAGCACCGGCGCGCGTCCGATCGGACCGATATCGACCGTCGGTGGCCGGGTGAGGGCGAAGGCGACCGCCTCCCCTGCGTCCGTCGGCTCGGGCGGTTCGAAACCGTCGGGGAAGCGTTCGCGCAACTCGGGCCTGTCGCCGTGGACACGGGCGAAGATCTCGGTCGCCACCCGGCCGGAGCGGATCTCTCCGACCCCGACCCGCCGACCGAACGGGTCGACGCGGAGCTGGCGGGCGAGCACGGCGAGGGCCGCCTCGGTGAGGTGACGGATCGTGTTCCCGTCGAACTCGTCGGGACCGGCGATCGAGGAGACGGTCGCGTCGTGGCCGCGGTCGCGGGCCGCCGTGCCCGGTACCGACGAGCGGCAGGCGTGCTGCACGGCGCGCAGGCCGCCGTCCACGCGATCGTCGATGTCGCCGGGTTCGGCGGCCGCCAGGTTTCGCGGGCGGTCGATGCCCGCATCGTCGACGAGCAGGTCGACCGCGAGCTCGATCGCGAGGCGGGCGAGGCGCGGGGCGGCGTGCACGTCGAGAGGATGCGGGATGCGGCCCGTCCGCTCGGCCAGGGCCGCGAGCCGGTCCGCCGAGCGGACGAAGGCGTGGACCTCGAGGCCCTCGCGGCACGGACGCTCGACGGCCGCGGCACCGATCCCGGAGGAGGCACCGGCGACGAGCGCGGTGCGGTAGCCGTGGCCGGGCATGGAGGTCTCCTCGAGGCCGGGACAGGCGTCGGCGGCGGTCCCCGGCCGTGCCGGAGCGGGGATGTCGAGCAGCATCGAGAATGCGGCGACGGTCCAGCCGGCCGCCCAGACCCGAGCGCGGACGGCGCGGGCCAGGGCCACTGCACCCGGCGTGTCGCCGTGCGGGAGGTTGTCGTGGGGGTGCAGCTGCAGGAGGGCACCGTCGGTGGTCGCGACGAGCCCCTTCTGGAGCGAACGGGCGACCCGCTCGAGGACCGCCCGGGCCTCGTCGATCTCGGCCCCGGGCGGTCGCCGCCGGACCAGGAGCCCCTCGCGGTCCGGCGCTCGGTCGGCG
>DAIOUO010000539.1:0-1681 GCA_036759485.1 Geminicoccaceae bacterium
AGCTCGTGGCGATGGACGACCTCGATGCCGTGCGGGCCGCGGTCCGACCCGGCCGAACCCGGCTCCTTTGGGTCGAGACCCCGGCCAACCCGACCTGGGTCGTGAGCGATCTCGTGGCACTCGCCGAGATCGCCCGCGCCGCCGGGGCCTGGCTCGCGGTCGACAACACCGTGCCGACCCCGCTCTTGACCCGGCCGCTCGCGCTGGGTGCCCATCTCGTGATGCACAGCGCGACCAAATATCTGAACGGCCACAGCGACGTCCTGGCCGGGGCCGTGGTCGCCTCCGAGGAGGACGAGCTCCTCGCGCGTCTTCGAGCGATCCGCCACGACGAGGGGGCGGTACTCGGCGCCTTCGAGACCTGGCTCCTGCTGCGCGGGCTGCGCACGCTCGCCGTCAGGCTGCGCGCCCAGTGCGGCGCCGCCATGCATCTGGCGGCCGCGCTCGAGCGCCACCCGGCGGTCGAGCGGGTGCTCTATCCGGGCCTTCCGACCCACAAGGGGCACACGCTCGCCGCAAGGCAGATGGCGGGCGGCTTCGGTGCGATGCTCTCGATCGTCGTCCGTGGCGGTGCCGAAGCGGCGATCGCCACGGCGGCGCGCGTGCGGGTGTGGACCCGCGCCACCTCGCTCGGCGCCGTCGAAAGTCTGATCGAGCACCGGGCCTCGATCGAGGGCCCGGACACGCCGGCACCGCCCGGCCTCTTGCGCCTGTCGGTCGGCCTCGAGGACCCGGCCGACCTCTTGGCCGACCTCAAGGCGGCGCTCGCCGCTGCGACGCGCGGCTGAGGCGCCCGCGGGACCCTTCCCGGCCCGTCATCGGTCCGTCATGATACCGTCGTAACCCGGCGGTCGACCGGGGCGGGGGGCATGGGCACCTATCTCTCGATCGAGCGGTTGCGCGTCGTCTTCGGCGCCACGACGGTCCTCGACGGGCTCGATCTCGCGGTCGCCGGAGGCGAGCTCGTGGCGCTGCTCGGCGCCTCGGGCTGCGGCAAGACCACGCTCCTGCGTGCCGTCTGCGGCTTCGCGCCGGTCCGCTCCGGGCGGATCGTGGTGGACGGCCGGCCGATCGAGCACCTGCCGCCGGAACGGCGCGACACCGCCCTGGTCTTCCAGTCTTACGCGCTCTGGCCGCACATGACCGCCGCCCAGAACATCGGCTACGGCCTCAAGGTGCGCGGTTGGCCCAAGGAGCGGATCGCCGCGCGTGTGGGCGAGATGCTGGCCCTGCTCGGCCTCGAGGGCCTGGGCGGGCGCAACGTCACCCAGCTCTCGGGCGGCCAACGCCAGCGCGTGGCGCTCGGTCGGGCGCTCGCCGTCGAGCCGCGTCTGTTGCTCCTCGACGAGCCGCTCTCCAACCTCGATGCGCGGATCCGCCACGAGCTCCGTCACGAGATCCGCAGCCTCCAGCGCCGGCTCGGCATCACGGCGCTCCACGTCACCCACGACCGCGAGGAGGCCATGGTCATGGCCGACCGGATCGCGGTCATGGACCGGGGCCGGATCGTCCAACTCGACACGCCGGAAGGGCTCTGGCACCGGCCGGCGAGCCCGTTCGTCGCGGCCTTCATGGGTGCCGACAACCGGATCGAGCTCGCGGTCGAGCCGAGCCCGGAGGGGCTCGCGGTGCGCGCTCCCGACGGCACGCTCGCGAGCCTGCCGCTCGGCGCGCACGGGCC
>DAIOUO010000540.1:0-1654 GCA_036759485.1 Geminicoccaceae bacterium
TCGATCCCGCCCGATCTCGCGCGGCGCACTTGAGGGCCGAACGCGGGAGAACGGGCGGGCGAGTCGGGTGGCGCGGCGGCCGGCGGGCCGGCGTGCGTGTTTGTGCAAGTCGAACGGAACGCGCCCTCGGGCGCGGGTGAATCGGAGGAAGAGCGGAGTACATGGCAGCGGCGGCACGTGAGGAAGAATACCGGATCAACCGGATGATCGACGCGCCGGAGGTCCGGTTGATCGACGAGAACGGCCAGATGGTCGGGATCGTGCCGCTCAGGGAAGCCCTCGCGAGGGCGGAAGAGGCCGGGATGGACCTCGTCGAGATCTCGCCCAACGCCCGACCGCCGGTCTGCAAGATCCTCGATTACGGCAAGTTCAAATACGAGGCCCAGAAGAAGGCCGCCGCCGCGCGCAAGAAGCAGCGCGTGATCGAGATCAAGGAGATCAAGATGCGGCCGGGCATCGACGACAACGATTACGACATCAAGATGAAGAAGGTGAAGGAGTTCCTGGACGAGGGTGACAAGGTCAAGGTCACCCTTCGGTTCCGGGGGCGGGAGATGGCGTACGCACATCTGGCGACGAGCCTGCTCGAGCGGATCAAGAACGACGTGGCCGATCGTGCCAAGGTCGAGCAGATGCCGAAGCTCGAGGGCCGCCAGATGGTGATGGTGATGGCACCGCTGCGCTGAGCGCCCGCCGGCCGCGGTGGTCGGCTTCCCGGGCCTCGAGCGGCGCCCCTGTGGCCCCTCGATTTCCGACCTCGACCGGGGCACGGCACGTCGCCTCGCCTCGCGACCGGCGAGGGGGCCGGCGATCCGCCTCGGCCGGTCGCTCTTCCCCGCGCCCGACCGGTTCGGCTAAGCCCGGCCCACGAAGCCGCCCGGAGCCCGCGCATGGCCGCCCCCTTCGCCGATCGCCTCGCCCGCCTGCGCCGTGTGCTCGCCGAAGCGGGCGCCCACGGCCTCTACCTGCCGCGCACCGACGAGCAGGGCAGCGAATATCTGCCGCCCTCGGCCGAGCGCGTCGCTTGGCTCACGGGCTTCACGGGTTCGGCTGCGACCGTGATCGTCCTCGAGGACGAGGCCGCGGTCTTCAGCGACGGCCGCTACACCGTCCAGCTCGAGCGCCAGGTCGACCGCGCGCTCTTCGAGCGCCACGACACGGCCGAGACCCCGCCTTCGCGTTGGCTCGAGCGGCATCTGCGACCGGGCCGGCGGCTCGGGCTCGACCCTTTTCTCCTTCGGCGCGAGGAGTACGAGCGGCTGCGCAAGGTCGCCCGGGCCCGCGGCGCCGAGCTCGTCTTCCTCGAGCCGAACCCGGTCGATCGGATCTGGCTCGACCGGCCGGCCCCACCCGAGGGCCGCGCCTTCTCCCATCCCGAGCGCTACGCCGGCAGGAGCTCGGCGGAGAAGCGGCAGGCGATCGCGGCCGACCTCCGCCGGGCGGGCGCCGACCACCTTCTGGTGACCGCGGCCGACGCGGTCGCCTGGCTGCTCAACATCCGCGGCCGCGACGTTCCCTACAACCCTCTGTGCCTCTCCTTCGCGATCCTCGACGCCGACGGTCGCTGCCGCTGGCTCGTCGACCCGAAGAAGCTCGGTCCCGAGCTCCGGCTCGACAACGCGGTCGAGGTCGAGCCGGTCGAGCGGCTCTTGCC
>DAIOUO010000541.1:0-1637 GCA_036759485.1 Geminicoccaceae bacterium
TCCTAGAGGATCCTGCCCGCGCCCGCACCTCCCTCGCTCCGGTGGAGCTCAGCGGCGGCCGACCGGCAGCAGATGGACCACGTTCCAGGACAGAGGCGACAGCTCCGCCGTGATCCGCTCGCCCTCGACGCGGACCGTCTCGAGGGAGGCCGGCCGGACCCGCTCGGGCGCCTCCCGGCTGTTGTGTGCCTCGAGGTCGCCGTCCTCGAGCCGCCGCGCGTCCACGACCTCGAGCCGGCCGAAGCCGCGGGCGGTGACGGTGAGCCGCAACGGCTCCAGGAGGTGACGGTTGAGCAGGAACAGGGCGAGGCCGCCGGTCTGCGGGTGGTGGACGGCGGCCGCCTTGAGGTAGGGGGCGCCTTCGATCGGGAAGTAGAGGTCCTGCGGACCGCGCGGGTCGAGATAGCGGGCATCGTAGGTCGGACAGTCGAGTTGGAGACGGAGGACCCGGCCGCGGCCGAGCCGGCTCATGTCGGCGAAGGGGTAGAAGATCGTCTGCCGCCAAGCGGGCCCACCGGTCTCGGTCATGATCGGCGCGATGACGTTGACGAGCTGGGCGAGGCAGGCGCAGCGGACGCGGTCGGCGTGGTTGAGGAGCGAGACGACCGCCCCGCCGAAAGCGAGCGCGTCCTCGACATTATACACCTCCTCGAGGATCGGCGGGGCCACCGGCCAGCCTTCCTTCACCCGATCCTTGCGCGAGCGACGGGTCCGGTACCAGACGTTCCACTCGTCGAAGCTCAGCATGATCCGCTTCTTGGAGAGCCTGCGAGCGGCAACCGCGTCGGCGATGGCCACGACCTCCTCGATGAAGGCGTCCATGAGGTCGCAGGCGCCGAGGAAGGCAGCCGTGTCGCGGGCGTAGTTGTTGATGTAGGTGTGCAGGGAGATCCACTCGACATGGTCGAAGGTGTGCTCGAGCACCGTGTCCTCCCAGACACCGAAGGTCGGCATCCGCCTCGAGGAGGAGCCGCAGGCGGCGAGCTCGATGGTAGGGTCCACCCAGCGCATCATCTTGGCTGCCTCGGTGGCGATACGACCGTATTCCTCCGCGGTCTTCGCCCCCATTTGCCAGGGGCCGTCCATCTCGTTACCGAGGCACCAGAACTTCACCCCGTGCGGCTCCGGCCAGCCGTGCTCACGGCGCAGGTCGGACCAGTAGGTGCCGCCCGGGTGGTTGCAGTACTCGACCAGATTGCGTGCCGCGTCCCCGTCGCGCGTGCCGAGGTTGACGGCGAGCATGGGCTCGACCCCGGCGGCCCGGCACCAGTCGATGAACTCGTTGGTACCGAAGGTGTTGGGCTCGGTGGACATCCAGGCGAGATCGAGCCGCCGCGGGCGCTTCTCGACCGGGCCGACCCCGTCCTCCCAGTTGTAGCCCGAGACGAAGTTGCCGCCCGGATAGCGGACGATCGTGACACCGAGCTCCTGGACGAGTGCCAACACGTCGCGCCGAAAGCCTCTGGCATCGGCGCTCGGGTGGCCCGGCTCGAAGATGCCGCCGTAGACGCAGCGGCCGAGATGCTCGACGAAGGCGCCGAACAGCCGGCGATCGGTGGTACCGATCTCGAAGTCCTTGTCGAGCAGGATGGTGGCAGCGACCATGTGGGGTGCACTCCATGGGCGAAGGTGGGGGC
>DAIOUO010000542.1:0-1637 GCA_036759485.1 Geminicoccaceae bacterium
GATCTGGGCATCCGCGGCCGCAAGGCGATCGTCTGCGCCGCCAGCAAGGGGCTCGGCAAGGGCTGTGCCGTGGCGCTCGCCGAGGCCGGTGTCGCGCTCACGCTCTGCGCCCGCGGGCGCGACGCGCTCGAAGCCACCGCCGCCGAGATCCGTGCGGCAACGGGCGTGCCGGTCACGACCGTCGTCTGCGACATCACGACCGAAGAGGGCCGCCGCGCGGTACTCGCCCTCTGCCCCGAGCCCGACATCCTCGTGACCAACGCGGGCGGCCCGCCGCCCGGCGACTTCAGGGAGTTCGAGCTCGAGGACTGGCGTCGGGCGGTGGAGGCCAACATGCTGACCCCCATCGCGCTCGTGCGGGCCACGGTCTACGGCATGATGGACCGCGGCTTCGGCCGGATCGTCAACATCACCTCGGCGTCCGTGAAGGCGCCGATCCCGAGCCTCGAGCTCTCCAACGGCGCCCGCGCCGGTCTCACCGGCGCCATGGCCACCATCGCCCGCAAGTCGGTCCGCCGCAACGTCACGATCAACGCCATCCTGCCGGGTCCCTTCGACACCGATCGGCTGCGCGCCGGCCTCGCCTTCCAGGCCCGCCGCGAGGGCCGCACGGTCGAGGAGGTGGCGGCCGAGCGGGCGGCCGCCAACCCGGCCGGACGCTTCGGCACCCCGGCCGAGTTCGGCGCCCTCTGCGCCTATCTCTGCAGCGTGCACGCCGGCTACATCACGGGCCAGAACATCCTGATCGACGGCGGCGCCTATCCGGGCACGCTCTGAAGGCCGTGGCCGGGCCCTTCCCGCTGCGCCGGCTGGCCGAGGTCGTCGCCCGCGACCCGCGGATCGTGGCCGGCCTCATGACCGGCACCTCGATGGACGGGCTCGACCTCGTCGTCCTGCGCGTGCCGGCCGGCGTCCCACGCCGCTTCGAGCTCCTCGCGCACGCCCACGAGCCCATGCCGCCGGAGCTCCGTGCGGCCATGGCACCTCAAGGCGCGCTCGCGCTCGCCGAGGCCTGCCGGCTCGACCGCGCCCTCGGCCTCTGGTTCGCCGATGCCCTCGAGCGGCTGGTCCGAGCGAGCGGCCATCTGCCCGATCTCGTGGGCAGCCACGGCCAGACCGTGTACCACGAGCACGGGGTCACGACCTGCCAGCTCGGCGAGCCGGCTTTCATCGCCGAGCGGCTGCGCTGCCCCGTGGTGAGCGATTTCCGCCGCAACGACGTCGCCGCCGGCGGCTGCGGCGCGCCGCTCGTGCCGATCGTCGACCGCTGGCTGCTCGGCCGGCCGGGGGAGGGGGTCCTCGCTCTCAATCTCGGCGGCATCGCCAACCTCTCCGTGCTGCCGCCCGACGACAGCGGGCTGCCGGTCCTGGGCTTCGACTGCGGCCCGGCCAACATGGTGATCGACGAGCTCGCCCGGCGCGCCACGGGCGGCCGGCTGAATTGCGACCGCGACGGGCGGATGGCCGCCGCCGGCCGGGTCGACCCGGCGCTCCTGGCCGAGCTCTCGGCCGACCCGGTGTTCGACCGCGAGCCGCCGCCTTCGCTCGGCCGCGAGCAGTTCGGGGCCGCCTTCGTCGACCGGCTCGTGGCCCGCGTCCGGCCCGACGGGGAACGGGCCTGGTGCGATCTCCTCGCC
>DAIOUO010000543.1:0-1598 GCA_036759485.1 Geminicoccaceae bacterium
CCGTTAGGGCACTGCGGGCTGGGCGTTGCGGCCGTGATATCCTTCGACCTCCATGCCGATCGCCTCGAGCCTTCGAGCGATCGCCTTGCCGATCCGGCCGAGCCCGACGATGCCGACCGAGAGTCCGCGCGGGCAGCGGGTCATGTGGAAGACACCCTCGCGCTCCCAGCGGCCGGTCCGCACGTAGGCGTCCGCCGCGACCGCGTCTCGGAGCAGCATGAGCAGGAGCATGAGGGCCATATCCGCCACGTCCTCGGTCAGCACCTCGGGCGTGTTGGTGACCGGGATGCCGCGCTCGGCGCACGCCACTCGGTCGATCGCGTCGACCCCCACCCCGTAGCAGGCGACGATCTCGAGCTTCGGGCAGGCCTCGATCATCGCCCGGTCGGGCCCGACCTCGCCCGAGGCGACGATCGCCCGCACCCTGGGGCCGACCTCGGCCAGCATCGCCGCCTTGTCCGGTGCTCTGTAGAGATGGTGCAGCCGGTAGCGCTCCTCGAGGATCGCCATCTGCTTGGGCCGGTTGGGCCAGAGCACGAGCACGTCCGGCTTGTCCACGGGCGGTTCTCCCCTCGCTGCGGGCCCTCGCTGCGGGCGGCGGCGAGCCTAGCCGCCCGCTTCGGGCCGGCAAGGCCGTCGGCCGCGCAGCGAGGCGACCGGCCGCTCGGCACCCCTTCTCGCACCGTCTTGGCTCTTGGCGCAGGGGTCGCCTCGGGCGAGGCTCGCGCCGGCTCGGGAGGTGGGCGATGGACGCAGAGCGGTTCGGGCCGGGTCCGCGGTCGCGGGTCCGACGGATGCACGAGCGCGGTCGTTACGATCGGGCGACGATCGAGGCGATCCTCGATGCCGGGCTGATCGCCCATGTGGGCTGGGTCCTGGACGGCCAGCCCTACGTCACGCCCACCGCCTACTGGCGGGCGGGTTCGATCGTGTACTGGCACGGCTCGAGCGCCAGCCGGGCGATCCGCGGCCAAGTGCGCGGCCTGCCGGTCTGTCTCACGGTCACGCATCTGGACGGGCTCGTGCTCGCCCGTTCGGGCTTCCACCATTCGCTCAACTACCGGTCGGTCCAGCTGTTCGGTCGTGCGACGCTCGTTGCCGACGGGGCGGAGAAGCGCGCCGCCCTCGATGCCTTTCTCGACCGCATCCTGCCCGGCCGGGCCGCCGAACTCCGGCCGCCCACCGCGCAGGAGCTGAAGGCCACCACGGTCGTGGCCATGGCGATCGAGGAGGGCTCGGCCAAGATCCGCACAGGGCCGCCCGTCGACGAGGAGGAGGACTACGCTCTACCGGTCTGGGCCGGGGTGGTGCCGGTGCGGACCGTGATCGGGCCGGTCGAGCCCGATCGGCGCCTGACGCCCGGCATCGCGGTGCCGGAACCGGTCCGCCGCCTGGTCGAGGCGGGCTCGCTCGACGCAGCGCTCGCGGCCGCGGCCGGGCTCGCCGGCGCGGCGGCCCGAGCGGCGGCCGGCCGGAGCCTCAGGCGACCCGAAGTCGCCCGGGTGCCACCCCGTCCGGGTGCTCCTCGAGCCAGCGATCGATGAGGAGCCGGGCGTGGGCGATCGGGTCGAGCCCGGCGGCGGCCCGGGTCTCGGGGC
>DAIOUO010000544.1:0-1582 GCA_036759485.1 Geminicoccaceae bacterium
GCACCGGCCACGGGGACGCCGGCTCGCCGCAACGCGCGTACGATCCGCTCCTGGATCGTGCCGCGTCGGCTCACGAGGATCAGGATGTCCCCCGGCCGGATCGGTCGGCCGGAGGCGGGCAAGCGTTCGCCCTCGCGCAGCCAGCGGGCGATCTCGGTCGCGATCGCCTCGGCGACGAGCTGCTCGGGCTCGACCGTCCGGCCGGGAGTGTCGGGCAGCGACCAGGGCTCCTCCCGGGCCGGAGCCGCCGGCGGCACCGCAAGGGGCCACAGCTCGACGAGGCCGGCCTCCTCGCCCCGCTCGCTCGTGTGACGGAGCGGCCCCTCGCTCACGCCCCGGCGGGCGTCCGGATCGGCGAAGACCGCATCGACCAGATCCAGCACCGCCGGCACGGACCGGAAGGAGCGATCGAGCAGGGTCGTCTCGATCGGCCGCCGGGCGGCTTCCGCGCGGGCTCGGATTCGCTCGCGGACGGCACGGAAATTGGCGAGGTCGGCGCCCTGGAAGCGGTAGATCGACTGCTTCTCGTCACCCACCACGAAAAGCGTCCGGCTGGCCGGGCGGGCGCCCGCGCCCGCGAAGAACTCCTCGGTCAGCCGTTCGACGATCTCCCACTGTGCAGGGCTCGTGTCCTGCGCCTCGTCGACCAGAACATGGTCGATCCGCGCATCCAGGCGATACAGGACCCAGGCGCGTTGCCCGGCATCGGCGAGGAGCCGGCGCGTGCATTCGATCAGGTCGTCGTAATCGAGGGCGGCACGCTGGCGCTTCAGTGTCTCGTAGCGATCGAGCACTGCGAAGCTGAGTACGAGCATGGCCTCGGTTTTGGCGAGGACCATCTGGCGCCGCTCGCCGTCGTCGACCTCGAGGATCCGGGCCTGCTCGCGCACGAGTGCCCGCAGCAGGTCGGGATGACGGTCGGCGAGCCTCTTGCTCATCAGGCGGGCTTCGTCGAACGGATCCCCGTCCTGCTTCACGAACGCTCGGCGATACTCCTCGAAGGTCCGGAGCCGATCGGCCGGCACCGCCTGGATCCAGGCCGCGATCTTGGCGGCGCGCTCGCTGTCGCGCTGGCCGCCCTCGCGGAGCAGGTCGGCCGCTTTCGCGAGGCTCTGCGCGTCGAACACGCCGTCGGCGCAGGCCCGCTCGCGGACGAGACCCGGCGGCAAGCCGCGGACGGCCCGCAGAGCGCCGGCGACGGCCTCGAGCAGCCCGTCCAGATCACCGTGACGGGCGCGGACCCGTAGCAACCGGGTGCGCGCCCCGAGCGTCTCGGCGAGGAGCTCCTCGATCGAGCCGTCCGCGAGCCAGACGGCGAGGTCGGCCACGGCCTTGCCGAGGCGGCCCGGATCGCGTGCCGCGGACGCCAGGACCTGCTCGGTGGCCTCGCGTTGCAGCTCAGCGGCGTCGCGCTCGTCGATCGCCTCGAAATGCAGGGGGACCCCGGCCTCGAGGGGGAAGCGGCGCAAGAGCGTCTGGCAGAAAGCGTGGATCGTGGCGATCGAGAGGCCGTGCGGCAGGTCGAGAATGCGGGGGAGTAGGGTGCGGGCGCGGCCGAGCTCGGCCTCGCCCGGCGGTCGCC
>DAIOUO010000545.1:0-1579 GCA_036759485.1 Geminicoccaceae bacterium
GCGGCGGGCCGGGCGCCTCCACCGGGCCCGGCGGCGGCGCCGGGCCCGCCGCCGTCGCTCGCTTCCTCCTCGAGGGCTCCGGCTCCGGAACACGCTACCTCACCACGATCTATTGACGGCCGCGGCACATCGCGGTTCCGGGACGGGTCGCGGCCGCCTAGACTGGCGGCGGATCGGACCGATGTGCGAAGGGAGCGGGCCCTTGCCGTGCCGTGCCAGACGGAGGTTCCTCGAGCTCCTCGGGGCCGGTTGCGCCGGTCTCGTCGCCGCCGGGTCGGCGGCCGCCCGCGAGGCGGGCTCCTTCGAGGCCTGGCTCGCCGCGTTCGAGACCGAAGCCCGCGCCCGTGGCATCTCGGCTGCCACCCTCGAGCGGGCCTTCCGCGGCGTCCGCCCTCTCGAGTCGGTGATCGAGGCCGACCGGCGCCAGCCCGAGCGGCGGCTGAGCTTCGCCGAGTACCGCGCCAAGGTGGTGAGCGAGGCGCGGATCCGCCGCGGCCGCGAGCTTCTGGCCGAGCATCGGGCGCTGCTCGAGCGGGTCCGCGGCCGCTTCGGCGTGCCGCCGGCCGTGCTCGTGGCCATCTGGGGGATCGAATCGAGCTTCGGAACCTACAAGGGCAGCTACCGGGTGATCGACGCGCTCGCCACGCTCGCCTTCGAGGGTCGGCGGAGCGAGCTTTTCCGCCGGGAGCTTTTCGCCGCCCTCGAGATCCTCGAGCGCGGCGACCGCCAGCCCGACCGGCTCCTGGGCTCCTGGGCCGGGGCCATGGGCCAGTGCCAGTTCATGCCGAGCACCTATCTCGCCTACGCGGTCGACTTCGACGGCGACGGTCGGCGCGACATCTGGACGAGCCTGCCCGACGTTTTCGCCTCCATGAGCCACTATCTCGCGCGCGCCGGCTGGAACGGCGGCGAGCGCTGGGGCCGCCCGGTGCTCGTGCCCGCGGGCCTCGACCCGGCCCTCTTCGGCCTCGAGCGGCGCGAGGACCTCGCCGCCTGGCGCCGACGCGGGCTGCGCACGGTCGACGGCGGGCCGCTGCCGACCGCGCCCGTCGAGGCCTCGCTTCTGCGCATGGACGGCGAGGCGGGGCCGGCCTTCCTCGTCTACCGCAACTTCCGCTCCCTCATGGTTTGGAACCGCTCGACTTATTTCGCGCTTTCGGTAGGACTGCTCGGCGACGAGCTGGCGGAGGTCGGTGCTTGAGCGCCCCGCCGGCCGGATCGGAGGAGAGACCGGCATGCGGCTTGCCCGGGCCGCCACCCTCTGTCTCCTGATGCTCGCCGCGGCCTGCTCCACCCGGCCGCCGACCACGCCGGAGGGAGGCGGTGGTTCGACCCTCGGCGTCTACAAGCTCGGCGGACCCTATCGGATCAACGGCCGGCTCTACGTGCCGGAATACGACCCGAGCTACGATCGGGTCGGCATCGCGTCCTGGTACGGCGACGAGTTCCACGGCAAGCCCACCGCCAACGGCGAGCTCTTCGACAAGGACCGGATCAGCGCCGCCCACCCCACTCTGCCGCTGCCGAGCCGGGGTCCGCGTCACCAACCTCGAGAACGGCCGCTCGATCGAACTCCGTG
>DAIOUO010000546.1:0-1577 GCA_036759485.1 Geminicoccaceae bacterium
ACATCCAGGCGGTGGTCGGCCATGCCGCCCTGCCCTCGACCCTCGAGCGAGCAGGGGCCGCCGACGCCGACCTCCTGATCGCCGTCACCCATGTCGACGAGGTCAACATCGTCGCCTGCCAGGTCGCCCATTCCCTCTTCAACGTGCCGACCCGGATCGCCCGGATCCGCGAGCAAGACTATCTCGAGGGCCGCTTCGCCGACCTGTTCCGCCGCGAGCACATCCCGGTGGACGTGGTGATCTCGCCCGAGCGCGAGGTTGCGCAGGCGATCGCGCTCCGGCTCGCCATCCCGGGGGCGCTCACCGTGGTCCCCTTCGCCGAGGACCTGGTCCGTCTCGTGGCGCTCCGGATCGACGACACCTCCTCGGTGATCGACACGCCCTTGCGCGAGCTCACCCGGCTGTTCCCCGACCTCCACCTGGTCTGCGTCGGGATCGTCCGCGGCGAGCGTTTCTTCGTGCCCGGCGGCGACGATCGGATCCTGGTCGGCGACGAGGTCTTCTTCGTCTGCGAGACCGCGCATCTCGCCCGGGCACTGCCGGTCTTCGGTCAGGTCGAGCTGGGCCCCTCCCGGCTGGTCATCGTCGGCGGCGGCAATATCGGGCTGCGGCTCGCCGAGATCCTGGAGGCCCAACACCCTCACCTCGCCTTCAAGGTGATCGAGGCGAACCCGGCCCGGGCCGATCTGGTCGCCGAGCGGCTGCGGCACGCGGTCGTGCTGTGCGGCGACGGCCGCTCGCGCGACACCCTCCTCGAGGCCGGCATCGACGGCGCCGGAGCGATCGTCGCGGTGACCAACGACGACGACATCAACCTCATGGCCTCGCTGCTCGCCAAGCGGCTGGGCTGCCCACGTGCGCTCGCCCTGATCACCCGCAGCGACTACGAGATCTTGACCGCCGACATCGGCATCGACGTCGCCGTCAACCCGCGCGACACCACCGTTTCGACCATCCTCGCCCACATCCGCCGCGGCCGGATCCGGGCGGTCCACACGATCCGCGACGGCGCCGCCGAGGTGTTCGAGGCCGAGGCCCTCGAAACCTCGCCGATCGTGGGCCGGCCCTTGAAGGAGCTCAAGGCACCCGGCCTCGTGTTGGGTGCCGTGGTCCGCGACGGCAAGGTCTTCGCCCCGCGCGGCGACACCGTCGTCAGGGCCGGCGATCGGGTCATCATCGCCGCCCGGGCCGAGACGGTGAAGCGCGTCGAGCAGCTCTTCGCCGTCCGCCTCGACTATTTCTGAGCGCGAACCGGGAGCCGCCATGGCCCGCATCGCCTATGTCGACGGTCGCTTCCTGCCGATCTCCGCCCGCGCCGTGGCGATCGAGGACCGCGGCCTGCAGTTCGCCCACGGCGTCTACGAGGTGATCAAGGCGGTGGGCGGGCGCCTGCTCGACCTCGACCGCCACCTCGACCGGCTCGACCGCTCGCTCGCCGCGATCGCCTGCCCGCCGCCCATGGCTCGCCCCGCCCTCGTCCTCCTGCTCGAGGAGTTGGTGCGCCGCAACCGGCTGGCCGACGCCGCGGTCTACGTCCAGGTCAGCCGCGGCGTGGCGCCCCGCAACCACGCCTGGCC
>DAIOUO010000547.1:0-1575 GCA_036759485.1 Geminicoccaceae bacterium
CCCCTGCGGCGGTGGTCGAGGCCGAGCCGGCCGCCGCCGATGCGCCGGACGGCGAGGTCGCCGCCGCGACCGGGCTTCTCGAAGCCCTCCTGCCCGTGCCGGCGGTGGAGCCCGCCGCCGGCCCCGAGGGCGGCGCGGGCCCGGGGCCGGCGAACCTCACGGGCCCGAGTGCCCCCGGCAGCGGCCGTGTCGCCCCGACGTCTGCCGACCCTCTCGCCGACGTCGCCGCCGAACTCGCGCGGCGGGCCGCCGAACTCGACCGGCGCGAGCAGGAGCTCGTGCTGCGCGAGGCGACGGTGGTGGCGGTCGAGACGCGCCTAGGCGAGCAGCTCGGCCGGCTCGAAGCCCTCAAGAAGGAGCTCGAGGCGACCGCCTCGAAGATCCGCGAGAAAGACGAGGCCGAGCTCGCCCAGCTCGTGAAGACCTACGAGGCGATGAAAGCGAAGAACGCGGCCCAGGTCTTCGACCAGCTCGCGCTCGAGGTCTTGCTGCCGATCGTCCGTCGGATGCGCGAGGCGAAGCTCGCCGCCGTACTCGCCGCCATGGAACCGGGGAAGGCCAAGCAGGTGACCGCGGCACTCGCCCAGAACACGCCGTTGCCGCGCCTGCCCTGACCCCGGGGGCGTGCCGGCGTTCCGGCGATCGGACACACCGTGAGCGAGCGCGAGGGAGCGTGCGGGCCGCCGTTCGGGCGGTATCGTCCGCGCTCCGGCTGTTCGCGCCGAGGCTCTCCGAGCGGTGCGACCACGGTGGCCCGCTCGCCTTCGGCACGGGCGAGGTCGCCGGAGCGCCGCCGGCGGACAGCGGCGACGAGAGCGGCCCGACGTCCGGTGAGCGGGGAGACGGAACATCGACGCGTTCGGACGGTCGACCGGAAACCCGCGGCCCTCCTGCGCGAACCGCCGACGGGGCCACGGTGGTCGGTCCGCTCCGTGGGAGCGGAGCATCCCGGGCGTGGCGAGCCCATCGAACCCGCGCTGCTCGCGCGCCGGACACGGGTACGATCGTCCCGGGTGTACCGGAGGGGGCATTCCGCACCGCGCGCCACCGACCGGCAGCGGATGGTGAGCGACGCCCGCGTCGGGAGAGGCCCGGGTCACCGGTCCGCTCCGGCCGGTGGGGTATCGAAGGGCCCGCTCGGTCGGGCCGGGCGATCCGGCGCCCGGTGGGCGCTCCCGCGAGGGCAGGGCGATCCGGTTCGCTTCCTCGGCACCGTCGCGACCCGGCGGGCACGCGGGCGAAGGGCCCGCTCGGTCGGGCCGGGCGATCCGGCGCCCGGTGGGCGCTCCCGCGAGGGCAGGGCGATCCGGTTCGCTTCCTCGGCACCGTCGCGACCCGGCGGGCACGCGGGCGAAGGGCCCGCGAGCGACGGCCGCGAGTCCGGCTGCGCCTGCCTACCCGTGGGCACGGACGATGTCGGGTTCGGCGCAGCGGCTCGAACGCTCGCGCCCCGACGCGCGGACGAAGATTCGATGTCCGAAACGACGCCCGCGCCGACAGGCTCGCGCCCCGCGCGCGTACCGACCGGGGACCTGGGGGCCACGGAGGGAGCCCCGAGGGGCCGAGTGCAAAGGG
>DAIOUO010000548.1:0-1569 GCA_036759485.1 Geminicoccaceae bacterium
GGGTGTGGAAGGCCGCCTCGAGGCCCGTGCGGTAGTCGAGCAGGAAGCTCAGGAGCTGGAGGACGGCCGGGAGGATCCGCCGGCCGCCCGAGGCGCCGAGGGCGCAACGGCGGTCGGGGGCGAGCGCGATCGCCGGGCACATGTTGGCGAGCGGTCGCCGGCCGGGGCCGAGCGCATTGGGCCGGCCCGGGCGCGGGTCGAACCACATGACGCCGTTGTTGAGGAGGACGCCCGTGCGCGGGCTCAGCACCTTGGAGCCGAACAGCGAGAGCAGGGTCTGGGTGAGGGCCACGAGGTTGCCGTGCCGGTCGAGCACGCAGAGATGGCTCGTGCAGGACGGGGCGGGGCCGGCATCGCCCATGCGCTCGAGGCGCTCCGCCTGGGCCGTGCGGAGCGCACGGGCGTAGGCGGCATAGGCGGCGGCATCGGGACCCGGGCCCGCGAGCACCGTCGCGCCGAGGAGCTCGAGGGCACGGGCGAGGGTGGCACCGGCGAAGAGCCCGGGCATGGCGAGCACCCGGGCATCGCGATAGGGCACGGCGAGCGGCTCGCGGACCGCGGCGGTGCAGGTGGCGAGATCGGCCGCCTCGAGGCGGCTGCCGGCTTCGGCGAGATCGCGCGCGAGATCGGCGGCGATGCCGCCGCGATAGAAGCTCTCCGCCCCTTCCCGGGCGAGCCGTTCCAGGGTCTCGGCGAGGGCTCGAAGCGGCAGGATGGCGGGCTCGCCCGTCCAGGCCGGGGCCGGCGGCTGGCCGCCCGGCAGGTAGAGGGCGGCCGCGGAGGGGTGGCGGGCGAGGGCGGCCGCGGAGGAGGCGATCATCGTCATGGCGTAGCCGTCGACCGCGAGGCCGCGGCGGGCGAGGGCGAGGGCCGGACGGACGAGTTCGGCCAAAGGCAGGGTCCCGAAGCGGCTGCGGGCGAGCTCGATGCCGGCGAGCCAGGTCGGCAGGCAGATCGAGAGCGGCCCCTCGAGGTTGCGATTGCCCAGGACCTCGGGCCAGCCGAAGAGGTCGCCGCCCGACCGACCGGTGAGCGGATAGTCGGCCGGATCGAGCCGCCGCGGGGCGACCATGCCCATGTCGATCGCCCAGCCGCGGCCCTCGGCGGCGAGCCAGACGAGCATCGCCCCGCCGCCGCCGAGCCCGCTCATCCAGGGCTCGACCACGCCGAGGGCGAAGCCGGTGGCGATCGCGGCGTCGACCGCGTTGCCGCCGGCCTCGAGGATTTCCACCCCGGCCCGGGCGGCCTCGAGGTTCTGGGCGGCGACGAGACCGCGATCGCCGGCGACCGCGGGCTTGTGGACGAAAGCCTTCGGCAGCGGCGGAAGATTCACGGGCGGGGATCTCCGATCGGGTCGGCGAAGGCGCGCTCGGGCGGATCGAGCGGCCAGATCGGCCGGCGGACGCGGCGATAGGGGAGGGTCGCGAAATCCTGCGAGAGGGCGCCCGGCCCGTTCACCCAGAGGACCCGGGTGGCGATCGGCGCGAAACCGGCGTGGAAATGCTGCATGGATTTGACGACCACGAGCTTCTTGTCGGAAAGCGTGATGCCGTGGTCGGTGAAGAGGGC
>DAIOUO010000549.1:0-1535 GCA_036759485.1 Geminicoccaceae bacterium
GAACTCGTCGTCGATCACATAGCGGGCCAGGGGGTCGGCCTGATCGGCGCCGGCAAGTTCGGTACCATGTTCCTCGCCCAGGTCCGCCGCACCCCGGGCATGCACCTGGTCGGCATCGCCGATCTCGCGCCCGACCGCGCCGCGGCCAATCTGCGCTATTGCGGTTGGGAGGAGGAGCGCTTCGCCGCCCGCTCGCTCGACGAAGCGGCGAAGACCGGCGCCACCTGCGTGATCGAGGATTCGGCCGCCCTCCTGCGCCATCCGGCGATCGAGGTCGTGATCGAGGCCACGGGCGACCCCAAGGTCGGGATCCGCCACTGCCGGGCCGCGATCGCCGAGCACAAGCACATCGTCATGGTCAATGTCGAGGCCGACGTGGTGGCCGGGCCGCTGCTCGCGCGCGAGGCGAGGGAAGCCGGTGTGGTCTACAGTCTCGCCTACGGCGATCAGCCCGCGCTCATCTGCGAGCACGTCGACTGGGCGCGCGCCTGCGGCTTCGAGGTCGTGGCCGCCGGCAAAGGGACTCGCTACCATCCCTCCTTCCACCATTCGACGCCCGATACGGTCTGGGAGCATTTCGGCCTGTCGCGCGAGAAGGCCGAGCGCGGCCGGATGAACCCCAAGATGTTCAACAGCTTCATCGACGGGACCAAGTCCGGCATCGAGATGAGCGCGGTCTGCAACGCCACGGGGCTCAGGCCGCAGCCCGACGGGCTCTCCTTCCCGCCCTGCCCGGCGCGCAAGCTCGCCCAAGTGTGCAAGCCCGCCACCGACGGCGGCTGCCTCGCCGTGCGCGGCACGACCGAGGTCGTCTCCTCGCTCTATCGCGACAAGTCGCCGGTGCCCGACGAGATCCAACAGGGCACCTACGTCGTCGTCGCCTGCGGCCACGACTACGTGAAGTACTGCGCGGAAGAGTACCGGCTCCTCCCCGACGAGACCTTCTCCTACATGGCGATGTACCGGCCGACGCATCTGATCGGCCTCGAGCTCGGCATCTCGGTCGCCTCGGTGGCGCTCAGGGGCGAGCCGACCGGTGCCCCGATCGGCTTCCATGCCGACGTCGTGGCCACCGCCAAGCGCGACCTCGCCCCGGGCGAGATCCTGGACGGCGAGGGCGGCTATTGCGTCTGGGGCAAGCAGGTCCCGGCCGAGGCGAGCCTGCGCGAGGGCTATCTGCCGCTCGGTCTCGCCCACGACGTCAAGCTCCTGAACCCGATCCCCGCCGGCGGGAAGATCCGTTGGTCGGACGTGGCGATCGACGAGGCGGACGAGGCCGTCCGGGTCCGCCGGGCGATGGAGCGGGCCTTCGCCGCGAGCTAGACCGGTAGGCGATTCGGTCCATGCTGTTATTCAACTCAGAGTTGGACCGCGCCGACCGTTCGGAGTAACCTCCGCTCGCCCGAGGCAGCGGAGGGACGGGGATGGCATCCCTTTCCGTCGATTTCGAGAAGGCGCTGCGGATGAGCAGCGCGCCGGTCGGTGCGTTCGCCGAGGCGGAGGAGCAGTTCGCGGATGCCGGCGGTGTCGAGCTG
>DAIOUO010000550.1:0-1533 GCA_036759485.1 Geminicoccaceae bacterium
CACGGCGGGGAGGTGCGGCGTGCTCCTGGTCCTGGGCTCGATCAACGCCGACCTCGTCCTCGAGGTCGATGGTCTTCCGCGACCCGGCGAAACCGTCCTGTGCCCCGGCTGGCGGTTCGCCCACGGCGGCAAGGGCGCCAACCAGGCGGCCGCCGCGGCTCGCTTCGGGGCCCGGGTCCGCTTCCTGGGCCGGGTCGGCGCGGATCCCTGGGGGCCGATCCTCCGCCAGGGGCTCGCCGAAGCGGGTGTCGAGGTCGCGGGGCTGGGCCTCTCGCAACGGCCATCGGGAACGGCGGTGATCGCCGTCGACCGGAGCGGCGAGAACCTGATCCTGGTGGCGAGCGGCGCCAATCTCGACGTCTCGCTCGACCAGCTCGACGCGGCGGGACTGGGCCCCGGCGTCACCTTTCTCTGTCAGAACGAGATCCCGCTGCCCGTCACCCTCGGGGCGCTCGCCCGCGCCCGGGCGGCGGGTGCCCGCACCATCCTCAACCTGGCACCGGCCTCGAGCCTGGCGGCGGACGCGCTCGACCCGGTCGACCTCCTGATCGTCAACCAGCACGAGGCGGCCGCCCTGCTCGGTCGCCGCATGCCGGCCGAGGAAGCCGCGGCGGAGCTCGCCGGCCCGGCGCGGACCTGTGTGCTCACGCTCGGCCCGGAGGGTGCCGTGGCGGTCGGCCCGGGGGGCGGATGGCGGGTCCCGGCCCTTCCCGTCCGGGTGGTCGACACCACCGGTGCGGGCGACGCCTTCGTCGGAGCGCTGGCCGCCGGGCTCGACGGCGGGCTCGCCCTACCCGAGGCCCTCGCGCGGGCGAGCGTGGCGGCCGGGCTCGCCTGCGAGCGGCTCGGCGCCCGCGAGGGCCAACCCGACCGGGCGGCGGTCGAGGCCCGGCTCGAAGCCCTAGGGCCACCCGTCCCGTTCACGCCGCCGCGAGTCGCCTGATCCACGACCGTTCGCCGGGCGTAAGCCGAGAAGACCGAGCGGGGGCGGCGGAAATGAGGCGACGGACGGTGCTCGCGGCCGGATGGGCCTGGCTCGCGTTGCCCGGCGCAGGAACCAGTGCGGTGTCGGAGCTCGAGTTCAGGGTCCTGCGCAACGGCCGCGAGATCGGCCGGCACCGGCTCCTCTTCGAGCGGCGCGGCGAGGAGCTCCGGTGCACGATCGCGGTCGAGCTCCGGGTCGGGCTCGGGCCGGTCACCCTCCACCGCTACCGCCACGACAACCGGGAAAGCTGGCACGCGGGCCGCTTCGTCGGCTTCGAGAGCCGCACCGACGACAACGGCACGAAGCTCGCCGTGCGCGCCGAGCGCACCGACCGCGGGATCGAGGTCGAGGGTGCGGAGGGTGCCTATCTCGCCCCGGCCGATGCATGGCCCACGACCTATTGGTATCCGGGCTTCCTCGACCGGGAAGCCTGGGTCGACACCCAGTTCGGCCGGCTGCGCCGGGCCCGGGTCGTACCGGCGGGCGAGACCAGGGTGCCGGTCGGCAGCCGGACGGTGCCGGCGCGCCGGTACCGGCTCGAGGGGGAT
>DAIOUO010000551.1:0-1530 GCA_036759485.1 Geminicoccaceae bacterium
GCCGCGCGGTCGCCGGCATGCTCCATGCGGCCCGCCCGGCGTCAAGCCGGCAGCGGGATCGCTCCCGGCGTCAGTGTGCCATCAGCACCGGCAGCTCGGCCGCCGCCAGGATGTGGCTGGTCGCCCCGCCGAAGATCATCTGCCGCAGCCGGCTCTGGGTGTAGGCGCCCTTGACGAGGAGGTCGCCGCCCGCCGCCGCCGCCTCCTCGAGCATCGCCCGGCCGTGCGCGCGGCCGGCCGGGTCGCTCTCGATCGCCGTGCAGTCGAGCCCGTGCCGGCGCAGATTGGCGGCGAGCTCCTCGCCCGTGGGCCCGGGCACGGTCGCACCCGTCACCGTGAGGACCGTGACCTTGCGTGCACGCTTCAGGAAGGGCATCGAGAAGGCGACCGTCCGTGCGGTCTCCGTCGACTGGTTCCAGGCGATCACCACGTGCTCGCCGAAGTCGGCGGGCGGCTTCGGTGGTGCCACGAGCAGGAGCCGGCCGGCCTCGAACAGCGCCGCCTCGAGGGCCGCCATGCTCGGTGTGACGGCGTCGCGCACCGGCCTTCCCACGACGATCAGATCGAACACGCGGCCGAGCGAGCCGAGCGCCACCTGGCTCGCCTGCTCGACCCGCATCCGAGCGCAGAGGCCCGCTCCGGCCTCGGCCGACGGCACGCCCTGCTCGGCCATGAACCGCTCGAACGCTTCGCGCGCTCGCTCCGCCCGCTCGCGCGCCTCCCGCTCGAAGCCGGCGACGAGGTCCGGGGCGGCGGCAACGAAGCCGTCGGCCCCGGCCGCGATCACGTCCGGCTGGCCCGGCCGCAGATGCAGGCCTTCGATGTAGGAATCGAACCGGCGCGCCACGAGGAGCGCGCAGCGCAGCACCGAATCGAGACCGGGTCCGGTCTCGAGATGCGCCAGGATCGTCTTCACTCCTGCCTCCTCCCGTCCCGCAGCCCGGCCTTCGGGGCTCGTCCGCCCACGCTCAGGGTTCTTCCGCGACGAGGACTTGATAGAGCCGCGGCCGGCGCTCCGCCAACCCCGCGGCGGCCGGATCCGCGGCCGGTACGTCCGCCGCGATCGTCCCGGGCCCGGCCCCGGCGCATGCCAGGAGCTCGCCCACCGGGCCCAGGATCCGCGCCGGTGCGGCGCCGGCACCGCTCCAGGCGGCGAGCACCAGCGGTGTGCCGTTCTCGATCGCCCGGGCAGCGGCGAGCGGGCCCGACACCGCCTCGGGCTCGCCCGGCAGACCGCCGAGCACCAGGAGGAGGTCGGCACCGGCCAGCACGAGCGCCCGGGCGACCTCGGGAAAGCGCAGATCGTAGCCGATCAGGAGCCCGCAGCGCCGCCCGCCCACCGGCATCACGCTCAGCCAAGCGCCCCGCGCGAGCCGCTCGGCCTCGCCCGGCCGCCGATGGCTGCGGCGATAGTTGGCGATCGCCCTGCCGGCGGCGTCGACCAGGAGAACGGCGCTGTAGAGCCGCCCGCTGCAGGCCTCGAGATAGCCGGCGGCGATCGCGATCCCGGCCGAACGCGCGATCTCGGCG
>DAIOUO010000552.1:0-1530 GCA_036759485.1 Geminicoccaceae bacterium
GTGGAAGCTCGAGGCGCAGAGCCCGGTCGCGATCAGGAGGAGTGCCGGGCCGAGACCGACGAGCCCGACCGAAGGCTCGGCCGGCACCGCCCCCGCGAGCCCGAGCAGCGCCCATGTCGCGAGCAGACCGTAGCCGGCGCCGGAGAGCGTGGTGAAGAGGAGGAGCGAGGCAGCGGGTCGCATCGCCCCCTCAACCGCCGAGGAGCCGATCGAGCCAGCCGAGGAAACCGCCCTCGGCAGGCGCGTCCTCGAGCCGTTCGCCCTCGGCCGCGAGCCGACGCCCGGGCCGGGGCGGCAGATAGCGGTTGGTCGGCCGGTAACCGAGCTCGCCCAGGAGCTCGACACCGCCCCGCTCGGCGACGAGCCGCGAGACGGCGCTCTCGGGATCGCCCAGATCTCCGAAATGTCGCGCTCGGGCCGGACAGGCGGCGACACAAGCGGGCACGCGGTCCTCGGCCGGCAACCGCTCGTCGCCGATCCGGTCGACGCAGAGCGTGCACTTCTTCATCACGCCGCTCGCCGGGTCGAGCTCCCGGGCCCCGTAGGGACAGGCCCAGGCACAGAGCCCGCAGCCGATGCACTTCGCCTCGTCGACCAGGACGATGCCGTCCTCGGCACGTTTGAAAGAGGCTCCGGTCGGGCAGACCGTGACGCAGAGCGCGTTCTCGCAGTGCAGGCAGGAGCGCGGGAAATAGACGGTGCGGCCGGCCGCGCCCTCGCCCACCTCGAAACCGTGCACCCGGTTGAGCCAGGTGCCGGCGGGCCGGCTGCCACAGGGCTCGAGATCGGCGAGCGGGCCCGGATGGCCGCCACCGTTCCACTCCTTGCAGGCGACCGCGCAGGCCTGGCAGCCGACGCAGGTGTCGAGATCGATCACGAGCCCCAGGCGACGGGCGGGCGGCGGGTCGGGCAGCGCGGTCATCGCCCGGCTCCGCGGAAGGTCTCGCCCCAGCGCAGCACGGTCGGCGGATCCGGCAGGCCCGGTTGCCGCGGCAAGGGAGCGAAGCGCGGCTCGGTGGCCTCCGGCTCGCCGGCCCCGACCTTCTCGACCCGCACTCGCAGATCGTACCAGGCGGCCTGGCCCGTGATCGGGTCGGCGTTGGCGAGCCGGCGGCCGTCCGATTCCGGCGGCGCGAGCTCGTCGATCAGATGGTTGAGGAGGAAACCGCGTACCGCCTCGGGTGCTTCGGCCGGCAGGCCCCAGGCGCCGCCGCGCTTGCCGATCGCGTTCCAGGTCCAGACCGTGCCGGGCTCCACCCCGTCGACCAGCCGGGCGATCGCCCGGATCGAGCCGTGTCGGCTCGTGACCCGGACCGGATCGCCGTCCTCGATCCCGAGGGCAGCGGCGGTCGAACGGGCGATGCACAGCCGGTTCTCCCCCAGGATCTGCCGGAGCCAGGCGTTCTGCGAGCCCCAGGAATGGTACATCGCGGCCGGCCGCTGGGTCACCGCTGCGAGCGGGAAGCGGTCCTCCGCCTCGAGTTCGGGCGAGGGGTACCAGAAGGGCAGCGGATCGAAATAGCGCTCGAT
>DAIOUO010000553.1:0-1523 GCA_036759485.1 Geminicoccaceae bacterium
GGCCGCCGCGAGCGGCGAGGCCGGCCGCACCGGGGGGCTCGGGGCGGACGGTTCGGGAGGAGCCCTCGCCACCGGCCTCGGGAACGGAGAGGGCGAGCCGCCGGGCTTCGCGATCGGATCGGCCGACAATCCCCTGCCGCGCTATCCGAGTGCCGCGCGCCGGCAGGGGATCGAGGGGACGGTGATCCTCGAAGTGCTGGTCGATGCTGCGGGCCTGCCCGGCCGAGTCGCGATCGCCCGCTCGAGCGGCTCGGGGTTGCGCGACGAGGCCGCGGTCGAGGCGGTGGAGCGCTGGCGGTTCCGACCCGCCCGACGCGGCGGCGAGCCGGTCGAGGGGCACGTTCTGGTACCGATCACCTTCCGCCTCGTGGCGGCCGAGCGCACGGCGTTGCCGTGAGGGTACCCCGACGGTAGCCTGACCTCCGTCGGCGGAGGGCGCCATGGGCGACAAGCGCAAAGAGAAGAACCGGGAAGGCCAGCGCCCGGCGCCGGCGGTGGCAGCGGCCGAGCCGGCCGACGCCGCGGGCCCTCCGCCCGCGATGAAACGCGAGGTCTTCGAGGAGGAGCTCGAGAAGCTCCAGGTCGAACTGGTCCGGCTGCAGGAATGGACGGTGGCGAGCGGGGCGCGCATCGTCGTCGTGTTCGAGGGGCGTGACACGGCCGGGAAGGGTGGCGTGATCGCGCGGATCGTGCAGCGCACCAGTCCGCGGGTGTTCAAGCACGTGGCGCTACCGAAGCCGTCGGATCGCGAGCGCACGCAGCTCTACATGCAGCGCTACATCGCCCACTTCCCGGCGGCCGGCGAGATCGTGCTGTTCGACCGGTCCTGGTACAACCGGGCGGGGGTGGAGCCCGTCATGGGGTTCTGTCGGCCCGAGGAGACCGAGCGGTTTCTCCAGGTCACGCCGTTCTTCGAGCGCCAGATCGTCGAATCGGGCATCGTTCTGATCAAGTATTTCCTGGAGGTTAGCCAAACCGTCCAGCTCCAGCGCTTCCGCGAGCGGCTCACCGATCCAAAAAACATTGGAAATTGAGCTCGATGGATGTCGAGTCGGTGAAACGTTATTGGGAATACACGAGAGCCTACCAGCGCATGCTCGATGCCACCGACACGGATTTCGCACCCTGGTACCTGGTCGACTTCGACGATCAGCGGCGCGGCCGGATCGCCTTGATCCGTCATCTCCTGAGCCGGATCCCTTACGAGAAGGTGGAGCTCGACCTTCCCGAGATGCCGAAGCCGCCGAAGCGACCGAAGGACGTGCCGGAGCGGCTCCGAGCGCTGCGGGTCGTGCCGCTCGCCCTTTGAGCGGAGGGCCGGCGCGGCGGGCGGCCTCCCGCGGTCACCCGGTCGGCAGGGCCAGATCCAGCCAGCCCTGCGGTGTCACACTCGCCCGATCGCCCGGTCGCAGGAGCACCGTCGTGGTCGCCGATTCGACGAGCGCCGGCCCGTCGATCGTCTGGCCCGGTGCGAGCCCGTCGAGGGTGAACAGCGGGGCCTCGATCCATTGGTCGAGCAGGAT
>DAIOUO010000554.1:0-1517 GCA_036759485.1 Geminicoccaceae bacterium
CAGCGGAACGGCTCGGCCGCGGGTTCGCCCGCGGCCGAGCGGTAGCGCTCGCTCGAAAGCTCGATCTCGGTCCCGACCACGAGCCAGCTGCGGTTCTCGCTCCGGCGCGGGAAACCCTCGAGCTCGAAGCGGGCCCCGCAGGCGAGCCCGCTGGCGTTCCCGGTGCCGATCGCTCCGGCATGGCCCGTGAGTTCCTCCTCGAGGCGCAGCCGAGCGCGCGCGTCGCCCGCGGCGAGCTCCTTGTAGCCGCCGGGATAGTCGTAGAGTTCGGCATCGGCGAGCGGGTGTGGCGGCGGGTCGGCATCGACCGCGAGGAGGTCGGTGCGCGGCTTCTCGAAGTCGAAGTCCTCGAGCGCCGCCTTGCCGGAGCGGACCTCGACCGCGGCGCGCCAGCCGTCGAGATGCTCGCGCTCGCGCCGTGCGCCCGGGCGGGGTGCGAGATAGGGGATCCGCTCGTAGCCGGGCATGGCGGCACAGGCCCCGGGCCCGTCGATCAAGACGAGCGTGTGGCCGTCGGCGCGATGGCGAAAGAAAAATGAGATGCCCTCGTCCTCCGCCAGCCGCGAGATGAAGTCGAGATCGCTCTCTCGGTACTGCACGCAATAGTCACGAGTCCGGTAGGAACCCTCGAGTTCGATCGCGAAATCGGCGACCGGCCAGCCGGTCATCACCTCCTCGAGGATGGTCGGTGCGGTCTTGTCCTGGAAGATCCGGCAATCGGTGCGCCGGCCGAGGAACCAGAGCCAGGGGACGAGAAGGAGGCCGTAGCGGGCGTAAGGCCCGTCGGTGCCGAGGAACTCGGCACGTCCGACGAACCCGTGCAGGTGCCGCTCGCTGCCGTCTCGGCGGGTGAGCGTGACGGTGACACCGGTGCCGAGCAGCTCGCGGATCGGCAGATCGTCCTTCTCCGAGAGCGCCTCGAGCTCGTAACGGAAGGGCCGGCCGAGCTCTTCCCGGCCCCGCAGGCGGTGGAAGAGGAGCGCATCCGGTGCCGCCGCGGCGCGCAGCGTGATCAGGCGCACGCTCAAGGCCCGAGTCTCCCCGAGCGCTGCGGGCTCAAGGCCGAGGCTCCAGGAGCGCCCCGAGCACCAGCCAGGGCGGCGCGTCGGCGGGCAGCGGCGGGTCGAGGCCGCGGGCGAAGGCGGCGATCGCAGCCCTGGTCTTCGCTCCGAGCCGCCCGTCGCGGCCGCCCGGATCGAACCCTCGGGCGGCGAGCTCATCCTGCAGCGCGCGGATCACGGCCGAGGGCGGCAGTCGCTCGAGCTCGGCTCGCGCCGCCGCCTGCGCCTCCTCGTGGTACGAAGCGAGGATGCCGCTTCGAAGCGCCCCCGGCAGCCGGTCCAGGCGAGCCGTGGCGGCGCGCGCGAGCAGCCTGGCCGCGGCCGTCTCGTCGCGCGCTCCGGCCGCACCGTCGAGCCTCAGACGGGCGAGCTGGAGGTGGCCCCAGATGTTGCCGCGCTCGGCCGCGGCGGCGAGCCAATAAGCCGCCAGTTCGGGATCGGGCGCGAGGCCCGGCC
>DAIOUO010000555.1:0-1516 GCA_036759485.1 Geminicoccaceae bacterium
CCCCGGAAGACCAGCGATGACCGATCCCGAGCTCCTGCCCCTCCTCGGCCGCATCGCCGCGGCGCTCGAGCGGCTGGCCCCACCGCCGTCGGCTCCGGTCGATCTTTCCGCCGCCGAGGCGTTCGTCTTCGAGGGCGGCGAGCGGTTGCGGCCGGTAGCGAGGGTCGCCCGGGTCGAGCTCGAGCTGCTCTGCGGCATCGACCGGGTGGCTTCGATCCTTCTCGACAACACCCGCCGCTTCGCCCGCGGGCTGCCGGCCAACAACGCGCTCCTCTGGGGCGCCCGCGGCATGGGCAAGAGCTCGCTCGTCAAGGCCGTGCATGCCGCAGTCAACGCCGAGGGCCTCGGTCCGCTCGTGCTGGTGGAGATCCACCGCGAGGACATCGAAGCCCTGCCGCGGCTTCTGCAGATCCTGGCGGCGAGCCCCAGGCGGTGTCTGATCTTCTGCGACGATCTGTCCTTCGACCAGGACGACACTTCCTACAAATCCTTGAAAGCGGTCCTCGAGGGCGGGATCGAGGGCCGCCCTTCGAACGTCCTCTTCTACGCCACCTCGAACCGCCGCCACTTGATGCCGCGGCAGATGATCGAGAACGAGCGTTCGACCGCGATCAACCCCTCCGAGGCGGTCGAGGAGAAGGTGTCGCTGTCCGACCGGTTCGGGCTCTGGCTCGGCTTCCATCCCTGCTCGCAAGAGACCTATCTCGAGATGGTCGAGCGCTACGTCCGCCGGTTCGCGCTTCCGGTCGAGCCCGAGCGGTGGCGGCGCGAGGCGCTCGAATGGGCGACGACCCGAGGCGCCCGCTCGGGACGTGTCGCTTTCCAGTTCGTCCAGGACCTGGCCGGCCGGCTCGGCGTGCCGCTCGGCTGAGCGGCCGTCGGCCCAGCCGAGCCTCAGTCGGCGTCCGGATCGAGCAGGAGGTCGCGCTCGCGCTCGAGGCGCAACCGGATCTCGTCCGAGGGCAGGCCGAGCGTTTCGAAGGTCCGGCCGGCGAGCTGCAGGCTGGCCTCCACGGTCTCGGGCACGACCGAATCGGCACCGATCTCGAGCAGCCTTCGGGCGTGGCGGGCGTCGCGGGCGCGCGCCACGATCGGGAGATGCGGGGCGATCTGCCGCGCCGCACTCACGGTCCGCTCCGCCGAGGCCGGCTGGTCGAGGGTGAGGACCAGCGCCTGGGCGGCCTCGAGGCGCATCCGGGCGAGGATCTCCGGCCGGCCGGCGTCGCCCACATGGACCGGCCGGCCGCGGGCCCGCTCCTCGGCGACCCGGGCGGCGTCGAGGTCGAGGGCGACCCACGGCAGACCGGCCTCGTCGAGCAGCCGGGCCAGCGTGCGCCCGACCCGGCCGAAGCCGGCGATCACGACGTGCCCGGCCTGCTCGGCGACCGGCGGCAGCCCCGGCGTCTCGCCCCGCTCCGGGCCCAGGCGGTCGCGCAGGGCCGCGGCGAGGGCGGAAGCGAGCCGGGCGAGGACCGGCGAGACGAGCATCGAGGCCAGCACGACCGCGACCATGAAG
>DAIOUO010000556.1:0-1501 GCA_036759485.1 Geminicoccaceae bacterium
GGACACGGGCGAGCAGCTCGCCATCGCCGAGCGCGCGGGCCTCGGGCTCGAGCGCATCCACGAGTCCGAGGGCCTCTTCGAGCCGGTCCACGAGCCGCAAGCAGCCGGCGATGCCGAGCCGGGCACGAGCCCGCCCGGCGGGATCGTCGGCGGCGGCCAGCGCCCTCTCGAACGCAGCGAGCGCCGGTTCGACGGCACCGAGCTCGAGCAGGACACGACCGAGCTCGGTGGCGATCGCCGCCCGCAGCGTCGGCTCGCGCGCGAGCGGCTCGGCACGGGCCAACAGATCGCGCGTCGCGGACAGGCGTGCACCGGCGGCCTCGGCCCGGGCCACGGCCAAAAGGGCCGCGGCCGCCTCCGGATCCGCGGCGGCGACGAGGTGCTCGGCGCGCAACAGCGGGTCGCGGCTCGCGTACCACTCGGCCGAGCGACGGTGGAGCTCCCGGCGGCGCTCCTGGAGGAGCGAGGCGTAGACGCTTTCGCGGATCAGCGCATGGGCGAACAGGAAATCGGTACCGTGCGGTCGCACGAGGTCGCGCCGAACGAGCTCGGTGCAGTCCGCGAGGGGATCGTCGGCGACTGCTCGCAGCGCCTCGAGGGAGAAGCGCTGGCCGAGGACCGAGGCCGCCCGCAACGTCGCCCGATCGCGGCTCCCGAGCCGGTCGACCCGGGCGAGAACGAGGCTCTGGACGGTGGACGGCAGGGCATCCTCGCCGCGGTCGAGGCCGGCACGGGCGAGCTGCTCGAGGAAGAGCGGGTTGCCGCCGGAGCGGACGGCGCAGCGGCGCGCCGCTCCGGCCTCGGCGACGAGCAACCGCGCCGCGAGCCGCTCCGCCTCGGCGGCAGCGAGCGGGCCGAGGCCGATCACGACGAGGGGCGCCTCGGCCGGGAGCGTCCGCCAGGCGCGCTCCAGTGGATCGCCCTCGGGACGGGTGGTGAGGAGGAGGAGGGCGGCGCAGTCGGGCACCACCCGGGCGAGAGCCCCGAGCTCGGCGAGGGTGGCCTCGTCGGCCCAATGGAGGTCTTCGACCAGGAGGAGACGCGGCCGCTCCGCAGCGGCGGCCCGCAAGAGCGCGGCGAGCGCCCGGCCGCGGCCTTCGACCCGTGTCGGCTCGTCCATGGCGGCGCGCAGCGCGGCCAGCTCGGGCGGCAGCGGGGCGCCCGCGAGATCGAGCAGATGGAGACGCAGCTTCGGGGCGACGACGCCGCGCGCGATCACCCGCTCGACCGCCTCGACGCGGGCCTCGAGCGGGGCCTTCGGGGAGAGGTCGAGCAGGCCCGAGGCGAGCTCAGCGACGGCCGAAGCCGGCCCGCCGCCGAAGTCGAGGATCAGGGCTTCGTGTACCCTGAAGCCGCGGGCCCCGGCGCAGAGCTCGCGCACGAGCCGCGACTTGCCGATGCCGGCCTCGCCACGGACGAGCACGGTCCGACCGGCGCGATCGCGCCGGCAGGCACGCAGGAGGCCACGGAGCTGGGCGAGCTCGGCCGAGCTCGCCCAGCT
>DAIOUO010000557.1:0-1500 GCA_036759485.1 Geminicoccaceae bacterium
GGGCGAGCCAGCGGCGGCCGGGCGTGCGGACGCCGCACGGCAGGGTAGCGAGCGCGCTCGACGCCTTGACGTCGAGGCCGGGCGAGAGCGGCCGGCTCGGGATCCGATCACGGCCCGCCGGCCACGCGAAGAAGAGGTGCCGCCCGCCCGAGGGCGATGCCGCGCTCGGTGCCGACGGGAGCGGCCCGAGCTCTTCCTCGAGGCGGGCGAGAGCGGCCGCGCCGTCGGCCGCGTGCGCCGGGCCCGGTGCATCCACGTCGACAACGAGAACGCCGGGCGCCGGCCCGGTGGCGAGTGCCAGCGCCGCGTCCGGCCAGCGGCGCAGCCAAGCCTTCCAGCACGCCGGATCGGCCGAAGCAGCGTCGAGCCAACCCCGGATGCGCGGCACCTTGTCGGGGCCGACCGGAACGAGACGCCATCCGAGGGCGGCGTACGTCCGCGACGGCTTGTCCGGCTCGAGAAGGCGCATCGCAGCCTACACGGCCGAGGCGGGAGGCTCCCACCGGCTCGGGAGCCGGCGCGCCGCGGCGACTTCGGCGATCCAAGCCCGGACCTCGGCCTCGGACCACACCGCGAAGCGCCAACCGAGCCGGATCGGCTTCGGAAACCGGCCGCGGGCCGCTAGCGTGTAGATCGTCGACTTCGAAAACCCCGTCAGCTGACGGACGTCATCCAAGCGGAGAAGTCGCGTAGGGGTGCTCATAGGCCGACCTCGTGCAAGCGAACTCTGGTCGGCCCGCGATAGATCACATGGCGATGGGGCCCGCTACCCAACAGAAATTCGCTGCGCGCGGCGAATTTCCGTGGGTGGTGGCGCGCGGCGGCTCAGGACGACCGCCTTTCGGCCAGGGCCCGGCCGAGGGGTGCTCGCAGGGCCTCGGCGTCGAGCCCGAGCGAGCCGACGAGCACGAGCGCGAGTTCGAGGGCCCGACCCTTCCAACAGCCCGAGCCCTTGTCGTACCAGCTGCCGGCGCCGTGTCCGCCGGCCTCGTTCCAGACGCTCCCGACATCCTCGGCGAAGGTAGCGAAGGCGAGTTCGGGAGGCCTACCGCGTGATTTCGAGCCCGCTCTTGTCCTCCATGTCCTGTGATAGTCGGCATACTTCTGGGCAATGTGGGCGAGGCGCTCGAGCTCGCGCAAGCGGGCGCGTTCGTAACGTTCTCTCGAGCGGGTGTGCCGACGCCACGCTTCCTCGGGACGGCCGGACGGGGCCGTGCGGATCGGAAACAGATACCGGTGACGCGACAGGAGCTCGGCGAGCGTGGTGGCCGCCTGGGCGATTTGTTCGCATTCGGCCGCCATCTTGAGCGGGGAGACGAAAACCGGTTTGGGCCTGACGAGGTCAAGAACGAGACGGGTACGCGCCGAGTTCAAGCTCTCCACGTCGTCGGGAGCGAGGGCGAGGCCGGCGGCCCGCTCGAGATCGGCGACCGGCGGCATCGGACACGGGCGATCGCGGATGTGGAGCACGAACCGACGATCGGGATGGCCATCGGGCAG